>JAUPKT010000570.1 GCA_030837305.1 Thermodesulfobacteriota bacterium | reverse complement strand
TTACTGAATCTATAGATCCTACTATGACTGAAGATCAACTGGATGACTTGCTCCGCCTTCGATCTAATCTTATGGAGAATCCAGCGTATGATGAAGACAACGAGGCACGGAATGTTAGAGAAATCCAGCATGATGACACGCGTCCCCACGTGGTTCACGACGAGCCTGAAGCTGGACACGAAGCTCCAACAGCTGATGAATCTCCCGCGGATATTACCGAAACCGTGATCAAACTGATTATGGAGGCCACTGGTTACGAGAGGGATGAAATAGAGCCCACCATGGACTTGAGAGAGGATCTTTCCATAAGATCCAGCCGATTACCCGTCATTATGGATTCCGTAGAAAGCCATTTTGGAATAAAGATCGAACTGGAAGATTTTATGGATGTGCGAACCATTCAGGATATCTCAGATCGTATCGCAATGGTAATTGAACGACAAGCGAAGCAAAATGACTCTTCCATGGCAGATTACCCTCGCGAGATGCCTACAGACGGGACGGAAAGAGAAAAGCAGGAAGAATCAGAAATTCCGTTAAGACGAGTAGTTTTCAGAGAAGTGCCCGTAATTGCATCTGATCTCCAGCTTGTGGAGATAAATCCTACCGAGCCGATCATTGTAATAGCGCCTAATACTAAGAACGGGTTAGCAAAAAGTGTCGGTGACATTCTCAGAAGGGATTACGGAGCAAACATCTGTACGTGGGGATGTCTAGGTCCCGAGGATCAAGACGATCCATCGGTCTTGGATCTGCGAAACGAGGCTGGTGTGGCTCGGGCTGTATCTTTAATGCATGAGCTTCCGGAGCCACCCGCGGGACTCGGGCTCGGGCTTGATGGACAGATCGAAGAGGCAGTTTCCCAGATGGAGGTCGTCTCGGACTTGCTTTCTGGAATGTTTGAAATCATAAGAGTTTTCCTCCAGTCCGCAGCAAAGAGATTCGTCTTGGTGGTCCACAGCGAAGATGAATCTCAACTAAGGTGTGGCTGTTTGTTCGAAGGGCTAATCGGCGTGTTGCTGGCCGGCGCCCTGGAACTCGGTTATGTGCTCTTTCGGGCTATCTCACTATCGAAAGGAGCACAACTTGTCGAAGCCATCCGAGGAGCCTTGAACAAGACGATTCTGCCGGTTCGGCTCGTCTGCCGCAGCTCCGGGATTTACACGATGGAGGGCCACGAATGTCCTCTCATAGTAAGTCGGCCTGATATTAGCGCTCTTGAGAAAGGTGATGTGGTCGTATTCTCCGGTGGGGGCTATGGCATAACGAGCAACTTGGCTACGAGAATGGCCTCTTATGGCTGCCGAGTGGTTCTCCTCGGAAGAACTTCACTTGACATTCTCCCTGCTCTCCTCCCGGAAGAATCCTCAGAAGATCTATCGCCTGAACTCATGCGGGACGCACTGCGGGGACACAATCCGGACTTGAACGACGTGGACCTGCAGGAGATGTTCGCAAAGGTGAACAATGCTCTGAAGATCAGAGATAACATGCGAGATCTTCAATCCAAGGGACTGGATGTCTCATATTTCTCCTGCGATGTGACCGACCAGGAGATGGTCTTGAGCGTGTTTGACAAGGTTATTGATCTCTATGGGCGAATTGACGGCGTCGTTCATGGAGCAGGCATCTTAAAGGATAACCTCATTAAGCACATGAATCGGCAGGACTTTCATGCTGTGATTCAGGTAAAATTTGCCGGCGCATGGAACCTTTTCAAAGCATTAAGAGACAGGAAGGTCAAGTTCTTCGCCTGCCTCTCATCGGCTGCAGCCATACAAGGTAATCTGGGACAGTCCAACTATGCGGCCGGCAACAGAATGATGTCCGCATTGCTCTCCTTACTTCAGCCCAATCACAGCCAAACAGTTTTCAAAGCATTGATGCTTCCGCCCATAGAGGGACTTGGCATGGCCGAGACTACGGAAATTAGATCCCTCATGAAAAGAGCCCATATCGGATACCTTCATGTGGAGGAACTGACGGAACTGTTCTGGAGAGAAATCCTCCTGGATACTACGAGGGAAAATTGGGTTTTGCTCCTCAGAACATTGCCCGATCTAAAAACTGCTCCCATAAATACAGATGACTGGAAACCTACTGAACGCCTGCTGACGGTTGAGACCGCTGCCTTCAATGGTCAGGATTTTCCCATGATTGATGCCGTGCCGTCGGTGGATCTTAAACACGGTTTTCTGCACGCAACGAGAACGTTTTCGAGACAGAGAGACTTGTGGATCGGCGATCATAAGCCATTTCTTTTCCTGGAAAACCCGTTGGTGTCAGCAATAATGGTTATCGAGACCATGTTGGAAGCATGCGCAATCCTCCATCCACTATTGAAACCGGTAGCTGTGAGGGACATCTGGTTTTTCGATGTGATTGAATGTCCACCGGACTCTTCCCAAGAGATAAGCATAAACTGCCGTACAGTGTCTCAAGACGCAACCACGGTCACGTGCCAAACGGAAATATTCACTGAGGACGCCAAATCCCTCAAAGGAACCGGAAGCGGCAAACCTCATTACAAAGCTCAAGTCGTCATGGGCTCTACCGTGATTTTACCCCCCAGGATTGATGCTAATTTGCCCGAATTCGACTCCATTGAGTCAGCTCCGCCCATCACGAGATCTCAGATATTTGAGCAGTATGAGATGCGGTCTGGGATGAAAGATCGCTACAGAGTGATAGACTCCATGGAATTCACCGGCGGTGGAACGGTAAAAGCACGCAGTATATACAAACATTGGCAGGATTTTTCGGATCAAACCAGCCACAAGTATCATTATCCGCCTTACCTCCTCGAAGCTCTGATGCAGGCCTCCAATTTCTATCTTGTTGCCAGAGATCCATCCTCGGCGCGTTCTCTGATCCCCTATCACATAGGCGAACTGATCTTCACGAGAAACTGTACTGACAATGAGACTCTAATTATTGAAGGCCGGGTCGTGCATGAAGGGGATGACGGGATCACTTGGGAAGCCCATGCACTCGACCAGTCCGGCGAGATTATAATGATAGCGAGAAAGGTGATGTTTCGGTGGTTTGCAGGATCTCGCACGTGATTCACGTCCAACAGCTATACGCGAACGGAGCCATACGAGGATTCAAACTGAGCTTTGTTGATGCGACTCTCCCCAGGACAGGGAATGCCGCCTGTTGCATTTGTCTTTCAGAAGAGCTTCCCTCGAATCATCGAGAAAACAGGCCTGCCCTGCAGCAGAAAATAGCGAGACGTCTCTTGTCCGCCGTGAGAGAGTACTCGCCATGCCGTATAGCCCCTGCCTCGAACAATAGCTCTTCCGTGACGGTGGACAAGAACAGGCTAGGGAGGCCCCTTCTCGCGCTCGATGGCATGCCTGGACCGTCAATTTCCTTTGCCTACCATAACCGGAAAGTTTGGGGAGCCATGTGTGAGGCCCCACACCAATGCGGCATTGATGTGGCGTCGGCCTCGGAATTCGATGAGAAGTTTCCTCTACAAAAGGTCTTCTTGGCGAAAGAAATTACTGAGGCCATTCAGTCCGCAGGATCGGTCGAGAGCGCCATAGCCCTTTTGTGGTCGGCGAAAGAGGCAGTGGTGAAAGCTTTGGGATGTGGCTTTCATCTTGTAGATCCCATCGAAGTGTGTCTTGAATCCATCCACAGCTGTAATGGCGTGCTCAACATGAAGGCCTACATCCGTGTATCCTCAAGTCCCGCCAAATCGCCCCGGGTCACCGGTCTTTTCAAGGTAGGATGTTTTCGCCACGAAGAAAAGTGGATATCTATAGCACTCCGGGATTCCTGAAAGCAGTCCGGTGAAGTGTCTCATGCCAGGCAGAATCGGGCCAGTACCTGTAGCGGTAACCAGAAAAGCTTGCAGGGGGAAGGTCTATGAATCCCACTGCCTCAAACGTACGTGTCTTGAGGGGAAAAAGGTTAGGCACCGGAGACCGGGCAGTGTTTCAAGACCGGAAATGGGATTCCGGTTGCGGCATGCTTGCGGTCTGCTCGATTTCATGTGGAGCGTGCTCTCAACCCTGGCTGGACTTGAGAGTGGAAGACATGAATGTAACGAGGCCTGTTACAGCTCGGATTGCGTTTCCCTCCAACTCTATTCTCTCCGGGTCGCCAAACATACGGGCCAGCATAATGCTTAAATATTCACGCAGATTTCTGGTCAGCAGAAAATTCTGACGGACCAATTCCCTTGCCTTGTGACCCATTTCAATGGCTATGTCTGGGTGACGCAAGAGATATCGAGTTCGCAAAGCTGCCCCTTCCGGAGTCTTAACCAGGAAACCCGTGTGATGGTTCACAACCTGAAGACGAATGCCTCCCGTGTCGCCTCCTATTACAGGCTTTCCTTTCCACATGGCCTCGGTCACGGTCAGGCCGAACCCTTCTTTAAGAGACTTTTGAAGCACTATGTCCGCACCCCGCTGCAGGGCATTGATCGTGACATGGGCATCAGGAGATAGCTGAAGCACGTGAATATCCTTGTCGGTGCCCGCCTCGCTGCGGACTTCGGCCAGGACGGCTTCCGCTTCAGGGTCATCGGTGGCTCCACCGCCCGCGAGGACCAACTGAAGCGCCGGAACATACGGCTTGACCAATCGATATGCTCTCACTACCCCGATGGGGTCCTTAAAACGATCAAAACGTGAAACCTGGAGCATAATTGGTCTGTCGGGGTCCAGACCGAATTGAAGTTTGGCGGCATGGACTTTCTTTTCGGTCAGGTTCATGTTTTTTTCGCTGAGAGGATCGATGCTGGGCGGCATTAGATACTGGGTGTGTGGTAAGGGCTGAGAAAAATCCGCAAGGGAAAAGATACTCGCATCGTATTCCACGACGAAGTTTCGCAAGTACTTCCACACCGGACGATAAGGATGGCTCAAGTCGATATGGCATCGCCAGATCCACTTGCCTTTTCGGTTCGGGCACGATCTCAACAGGGGTAGTGGCTGCGGATCGTGTATAAAAACTATGTCGGCCTCCTCGAGGATCGAACGGAGCCCTTCCGAGTTTTGGACGCCGGTTTCCTCGTAAACCTTGAAAGACGTGTCCCCCAGTGGGACAGGTACGCCTTGTAACGAGTTGTGGAAGCCCTTTGTAATCTGGAAAAACTGCTCCTCGCCTCGAATAACTTCCCACCGAACATCGAGGCCAAGATCTCGTTGAAGGGGAACCATCTTGGTTAAGATCTCCGCTACGCCTCCACCTACATAAGTGGAGTTCACGTGAACTACCTTGATTCCTCTTAAGGGTTCGGCAAGCTGACGGAGTCTATCGATAACGTCTTCTCCAGTCACTGCCCCGTAATCTTGAATAGATGTCATTCGGACACTCCCTGAAAGAAATGTGAAAACAAGTTTGTCAGTTGCGTGCGCAGTGCCTCGAGGGACACAAAATAGGGATCTACTGACGCCAGTTGTGAGCAAAGATCTTCATAACGATCACCGCAAGGCTTCAACCACAAACGGAAGTCGTCCAGCATTTCAGGGCTGCGGCGTCTTGCGTCAATAAAATGGTAGAATAAGCTGCCCACAGACATTTTGGACACAGCCGCCACCAATTGCTCCGGCCTTCCGATTGTTTCTCCGGTATAGAACACTAGTATTTGAGAGCTGACAAAATGAAACTGCATATCGACTTCGGCCCAAGTAATCATTGCGGTCTCATCCAACCTCTGTTCCATGACTTCCAGCAGCTGTTGGCGTAAGCATTCCAGGTCGGCGCAGGCAACAGGGTCGATAACGGATAATCGTTCAGCAAGAATAGCGTCTTGAAGGGCATAGCGGACCCATTCTGCAAAGTCGTTCTTGTATTCAGGCTCATCGAACCTGTACCTCAAGAGCCCGCCCCAAAAATGGTGGTATATGCTCCCAAGAGGGATATCCAGTAAATGATCTCTCATTTCTGTGAGGTTTCTGGCCTTCTTCCCGGTTGCTATGTTCAGCAGCGCACAATCTTTTACGATAAAGGGTTCAACGTTGGCATTTGTGGACATCTTGACCTCTTTGACCTCAGACTATTTGGCCATATGGATACGTGTTGACTCTCGGCGGTCGGGGGAACACCTGGAATATCTTGGGATGGGCTCCACTCAGGCGGTTTGCGCATACTGGTTGTCTCCTCCGCCCATGAGTAACGCTACCGGGAAACTGTGTAATACGTCTCCGACAGGAAGGGCCTTACCCACGGAAAGCACTTCGCTCGTGATCACGTTTCGCCAGTCCAGCGGCGCCCCGTCAGGCAGTATCACCTGAGTGTCCTGCCATACTTGTCTTCCAAGAGGAAAATCTCCCTCTTGAACCAGGTGGCTGAGAAGCCTCGGAGCAATGACAATGGCCCATTGCCGGTGTTGCCTCCGGGCAAACGTGATGACATTGCTCCTGAATCTTCCGGCCGATTCGAGGGGAACATAAGCGCCCTCTCCAAAGATCTCTCGATGGGTTTTTCTTGCTTTAAGTGCCCGATAAATGAGAAAGAGCTTAACCTTTCCATCTTCTCTCGTGCAAAGGAGATCTTGGATCAGTCGGCCAATATCTGAATCTTCATGTTCTCGGATGCTCGAGAGCATTAGGCTCCTTTTTTTAAAATCTACCGGCCTGCGATTGTCAGGGTCCACTAAGCTGAGGTCCCAAAGCTCAGTCCCTTGATAGAAATCAGGCACACCGGGTGATGTAATCTTAATAAGAGTCTGGGAGAGTGAGTTGAGCATACCGAAATGAGCAACTCTCCTGGTGAAGGGGATCAGTTCTTTCAGAAATGCATTGTCCCCTGAACGAGCGAGAATTTTTTCAGCAAAAGAGACATAGGCGTCTTCGTACTCGACGTCGGGCTTAAGCCATGCGGTGTGGACCTTTGCCTCTCTGACAGCTTTGACAAGATATTCCTTTATTCTTTTTATGAAATCCGGGTAATCGGCATCTGAAAATGGAAATGCCCCGATAAGAGTCTGGTATAAAAAATACTCGTCGTTTCTATCCGGAACGGCCAAGCCGCGAACACGTTTCTTTTTGCCCCTGTTTATCTTGATCCACGATCGGATTTTTCTCAGCCACTCGTCCGGCATCTCTGACAACACGTTTATTCTGGCGCGAACGTCTTCGCCTCTTTTGGTATCGTGAGTGGAGGTGGTGTTCAAGGAATCCGGCCACAAGTCTTTCTTCTTCATGTTGAAGGTATGAAATTCTTCAAGGGAGCATCCAAAGTGATCCGGCCGTCCACCCACCTCATTGAGTGACAGGAGTCGGTTGTACACGTACAGTGTTGTGTCCTCAACTCCCTTGGCCACGAGCGGCCCGGTGAATTGCTGAAAGCGCATGACAAAGAGGAGCCAGCCCCTCTTCTCTTCATCAGAGACATAATCGGGGAAGTCCAGGAGAAGGAATCTTCGTAAAAACGTAAGTCCATGTATGAGACCGGGGAAATTGGCCCTCGCCCGGTCCACCGCATCCAAAATGTATTTCCTGTCGTTGTCCGAAACCACAACCTGGCTGACGTAGGTCCGGTAGACCGGAAACACTGCAAGAACTTCGCTCAAAGCTCTTTGCAGGGCATTAAGGGTTATGTCGCTTCCATGACGGTCCCGGCTTGAGATCTCCTTCAGGAGTTGGGCAAGGTTGTGGACGTCGCTTGCCATATCTTCCTGGATGATCAGTCGCTTACTGTGGGTCACTACATCTTCATACGCGGTCTTCAAGCCCGTTACGCTCGAGTAAATTCTGCTGAACGGTCGCACATTTTCCTTTTGACAGAATAATTCGTTGACATAATTTGCAAAATCATAACCGGTGGTTCCCTGGACCGGCCAGAAATCTGGAAGGTCTTCCTGGAGATTGAGTATTTTTTCAACTACAATGTAGGTTTTTGATGTCCTCTTCCTCAATTCTTGAAGGTAGGTTGTCGGGTCGTACAGGCCATCGACATGGTCAATTCTTAAGCCGGTTACGATGCCTCTTTCAATCAGACCGAAGATCAGACGGTGAGTGTGGCTGAGAACGCGCTCGTCTTCCATCCTGAGTGAAATAAGATCATTAATGCAAAAAAAGCGGCGATAATTTATTTCTTCCGCGGCCACTTTCCAGAATGAAAGCCGGAAGAGCTGTTGGGAAAGAAGGTCATCGAGGGCGTTGAAGGTCTCTGGCTTCCCCTTTTCGCCATTGAATACCTGTAGGTTGTCATCGATCAATGTTTTTATTGCGGCATTGGTGGTGTAGAGTTCCCACATAGTACGGTGAATCAGTTTTATTTGGTTAGACCGCTCTTCCGGGTCATCGCTCGAAGAAAGCGTCTTCAAGACGTAGAGGATACCCAAGATTTTGATAAAGTCTGGGGCGTCTTCGACAAGTTTTCTTTTCAACCGGGCCAAGTTTTTAAAAAGATATGGATAAGATTCGATTCGCAAGGGGAACGACAAGTCGTAGTACGCGACATTAAACCCATCAGGGCCGTATTTGAGCGCAATCTCTCCATCTTCGAGACACTCTCCATAGAACTTGCCAAGAAATGGAGCGAGGAGTCTCTTGTTGGCACCGGCAGGCGGATGCCCCCAATCCACGTCGAAGAATTTGAAATACTGCGAATTGTGACCATTCATGAAGATATCCATCAGGATTCCATTTTCCGAATTCATCGCCATATGATTCGGGACAATGTCTTGAATCCATCCCATGTTGTGCTTTTGCAGTTCAGCGGAGAGCGACTCCAGGTCGGAGAGTCCCCCCAAGTCAGGATTCAATTGATTGGAGTCAACCACATCATATCCGCTAAGGCTGCCTCTTGCGGCTTTAAAGATTGGAGAAGCGTACAGGTCTGATATACCCAGTTCCGACAGATAGGGAACGACCGAACTCGCTGACTGAAAACCGAAGGAAGGACTGAACTGAATCCGATA
>JAUPKT010000569.1 GCA_030837305.1 Thermodesulfobacteriota bacterium | reverse complement strand
TCACGGACGATCCTGAGAGGACTTCAGTCCTCCTCCGAGAGAAAATGCGTCGAGGCATACACACCCCGTTCTGGTGTCAAACCAGGAGCGATCTCGTGACTGGCGATATGCTGAGGTTACTCAAGGAGGCCGGAGCTGATACCATTGCATTTGGATTGGAATCCGGGAGTCCCTCTGTTCTCAAGAAAACGGGCAAGGGCATTGAGCTGGATCATCTGCGTGACAACATTCTCACAGCGAAATCTCTCGAAATGGACACTGAGCTTTTTTCCATTTTTGGTTTGCCGGGTGAAACCGTGGAGGACGCTCGCAAGACCATGGAATTTCTTAGGTCACTCGAGATCCCCATAGAGTCTAATTCCGGGTCGCAGCAGATGCAGCTCTATTTCGGCTCCGTGTTTGAGAAAGGTCCAGAGGCATTTGGCATCAGACCGGAACAGATCTATCGACCTGCTTATCTGTCAGTTGGTGAGCAGTATGAAACTGCGGAAATGACGTCAGCGGATTTGGTAAAAGTCAGAAATCTTTGGGCCCTTGCCAATGCTCAATTAGAGACGGACGTGTATTATAAGCAAAGGACCTTCGAAATCCTCCAGTTTCTCTTGGAAAACCGAAAAGATCTCGAGGAGGAGCCATCGTTTCATGCCTTTGGAGCTTTGGCCTCTGCTGCGATAGAAGAATACACGCTCCTTGAACGGTTCTTGGCGGGATATGATGCGCTTCCTTCGGATGATGGGACACAGACAGGCGATTTAATAGCCTCAATACCGTTCTTTCTGGAGAGCGTGGAACCGATAGGCGCCCTTGACAGGGTGATTTTTGACTCTCGTAGCTACATCGGGGGGATACCGTTTACCGGGATTTCGGGAAAATATTGGGACGTGCTGCTGGGCCGTGGCCTCCTACTGCCGGATTTTGAAGCAGGTTTCATGGGTGCTCACGCAGGCGCCAACGTGAAATTTTCGTTCGTTTTTCCCGATGACTACATGCAGGAGGAGTTGCGCGGCCAAGAAGTGGAAGTGCACGCCAAAATCCATAAGGTTTTCAAATGCATTGAATTTTCGTCCCTGAAGGAGTTGAAACAGACCCGATTCAACAACCGTTATGATTTTAAAGACCTGGATTTATTGCGGGATCAAAATGAAATATTGTACTATCTGGCCCTTAGGGATGCGGATCCTGTTGCGCTGCTGAACACCCCGAGTCATTTCCTAACCCTCGTACACAGGCTTGCAAAGTTACATAAATTTGAGGACATTCAAAAGCTGGCCGACCTTCTCCACGGAAAGCCCACTGCTTTGCACGCTCTTGCGGAAACTTTGGTTGCCTGTGGAAGGTATGATTGGGCCTTGCCGTTTTACGAGACTCTCTCCACTGAGCTGCCCTCGGCAGCAATAAAACAGGTTAAATGCCTCCTCAAGATGGGGCAATATCAGAGGGCTGCAGAGCTTTTGAGAACCATTCCGGAGAGCCCCGACTACGAATACCAGGAGGTCCTGCTCCATTGCCTTAAGGCCGAGGACGGCCAGTCGCCGGATATAGCCGATCTTGAACACCATTGCCTTGATTTGAGAGTGAGAGATGCCATCCAGAGAGAGGCCTACGCGCGACCAAACCAGTCGTCATCAAAGCCGTTCGTCCACGGTCTCCTTGATGATGAATTTGAAGAGTCTCCACGGTGATCGAGAATAATACGTATCAGAGAGGTGTTCTTCATGGAAAAGGATGAAGCGACGACAAGGACTGCATTCGTGACGTATGAGCGTCAAGGATATATTGGGAGCATCATCTTAAACAGACCTGACAAGAGAATCGCCTTGAGTCTGTCCGTATGGATGGACCTGGAACAAGCAGTGGAGGCTGCTCGGGCTGATGAGGAATGCAGAGTTATCGTGGTAAAAGGAAACGGCAAGTCTTTTTGCGCAGGGCTCGATCTCAGCCCGGACAATGACATCCTGCCTTATATAACGGCTCCTGCAACAGCCTCCCAAAAGATGGCCTTTTTCAATTTGTTAAAACGAATTCAGGAAGTTCACACGAAGTTGGAGAGGCTTTCCAAGCCTACCGTAGCTGCCATACATGGGCACTGCTTGGGTGCGGGACTTGAATTGGCTCTGTGTTGCGATATTCGCCTCTGTTCTTCCGACACTGTCTTTGCCCTTCCTGAGGCCAAACTGGCCATCATAACGGATGTAGGGGGCTTGCAGCGGCTCACGAAAGTGGTGGGCAGCGGTCATGCCAGAGAAATTGCTTTTCGGGGATATAGATTCGATGCTGATTACGCCCGTTCCATCAATCTCGTGAATAGGGTTTATGCCGATCAAGAGACTCTTTTTTCACAAACCCAGGAGATCGCCACGGAGATAGCCTCGAATCCACCATTGGCCGTTCAGGGGGCCAAAGACGTGTTGCTTTTCTGCGACAGACTGTTTGTCGCTCAGTCGCTGGAATATAACGCGGCACGATCGGCAATGATCATGCCTTCGGATGACCTTTACGAGGCTTTTGCAGGGCACATGCAGAAGCGAGAAGGTCAATATAAGGGTTCGTGAGCGAGCCCGTTCAAGAAATAAAGCCCTCTCCCAATGCATTGGGGGCAGGGAACGTTTGTAATATTGCAGCGGATGCAATTCCAAAGGAACTGTATTGAAAACCAGTCGGGGAGAAGACAGCTTCCTCGGGTGAACTCTTATGGAGGTTCCCAGTGTTACAGAGATTGTTTGAACCCATCTCAATCGGACCCATGACCGTATCAAACCGGGTGGTAATGACGGCGATGCACCTTAACTACACCCCCAACGGTCAAGTAAACGATACTTTTACGGAATTTTACAAAGCGCGGGCAAAAGGGGGAGCAGGCCTCATCATTATTGGTGGAGCCGAGATCAATGATCAGGCTTGCGGACTGGATTTTTTTCTGTCCATTAAGAGCGACGATTGCATCCCTGGTTTGAAGCGTTTTACGGACGAGATTCACGCAGCAGGCTCCAAGGTTGCCATACAGTTGTATATGGCCGGCGCCTATTCCTTCTGTGGCCTGAAAGGTCTGCCGATTCCCGCGCCTTCAGAGATTACCACGTACTTTACCCGCCAGCAAACAACCCCCATGACGCTCGAAGACATACACCGAGTCCAGGGCGATTTCGCAAGTGCTACGGTTAGAGCCAAAGAGGCGGGTTTTGACGCAGTGGAGGTAATTGCCTCTGCCGGCTATCTCATCTCCCAGTTTCTCTCGCCGCGGACCAATAAGAGAGAAGACGAGTATGGTGGGCCGCTTGAGAATAGGATGCGATTCGGCCTTGAGACCGTCAGGCGAGTTCGCGAAACGGCGGGGAACGACATGGCAATGCTCGTGAGAGTGGCGGGCAACGATTTTGTTCCTGGCAGCCACACCAATCGAGAGGCCCGGGTTTTTGCCGCTGCCTGTGCGGAGGCGGGCGCGGATTGCATCAATGTGACCGGCGGTTGGCATGAGAGTCGAATACCCCAGATTACCATGGACCTCCCGCAGGCAGGGTATGTGTATCTCGCAAGAGGGATCAGAGAAGTTGTGAAGGTGCCTGTTATTGGATGCAACCGGATCAACGATCCCTTCATAGCCGAGGAAGTCCTGAAAATGGGAGTAGCCGATCTGGTCGGGGTAGCTCGAGGGCTCATTGCAGATCCGGAATTCGTCAACAAATCCCGCAACGGAAAATTTCATGAAATCAGGCGGTGCGTTGCCTGCAACCAGCGCTGTTTTGACCACGTATTCCAGCTCCTGCCCGTAGGATGCATTGTCAATCCGAGGGCCGGTAAAGAAAGGGAGACGGTAATTACCCCTACGGACAAGCCGAAAAAAATTCTTGTTGCCGGCGCAGGTCCGGCCGGCTGCGAATTCAGCCTTATAGCAACCCAAAGGGGCCACAAAGTAACGCTTTGTGAAAAGGGCCAGGAAATTGGGGGCCAGGTGGCCTGGTCTGCTCAAGCTACAAGCAAGCACGATTTTCATTACCTGTTCGATTACTATCGTGCAGTATTGCCGGAGAGCGGCGTGGAGGTAAGGCTTGGGCAGGAAGTAACACCGGAACTCGTTGATCAGGAAAAGCCGGACCTTGTGGTGGTGGCAACAGGTGCAGCGCCGTTCAAGCCGCCCATTGATGCCGTTGATGCCCCCAACGTTTACCAAGCCTGGGATGTCCTGCAGGGTGTGTCCCAAACCGGTCAAAAGATCGTTGTTGTGGGCGGAGGATCAGTGGGACTTGAGACAGCGCTCTACCTTGCCACAAAAGGGACCATATCTCCAGAAATGCTCTATTTTCTTACCTTGCACGATGCGGAAACGCCCGAGGTACTCCGAGAACTCATAAAGAAAGGCATCAAAGAGGTAACAGTTATTGAAATGATGCGCAAAGTGGCACAAGACGTGGGTCCATCTACCCGGTGGGTGCTGCTCAAGGAATTGGATCTCCGAGGCATAAAAGTCATCACCGGTGCGAAGATGAAGGACATAGCCGCCAATCACGTAATATACACGGATGCCAACGGCATGGACATCAAGCTGGAAACAGATTCCGTGGTCCTGGCCATGGGAGCCAGACCGGAAAGGTCTCTTGCCGAGGCCCTGGAATCATCAGGTGTGGAGCTAAAGGTCATCGGGGATGCAAATAAAATAGGCAAGATTGGGGAAGCCATAGACCAAGGGTTCAGTCTGGCAGCGGAGCTATAGGGTACATTTCAAGGCCGACGCGAATGACGTATGACTCATTGAATATCGTGGTGGGAGGAGAAGCGGGCCAGGGGCTCGCCACCGTGGGCCAAGTGTTGGCCAAGGCATTGGTCAAGGCCGGATATTCCATTGTGGTCACGCAAAGCTATCAGTCTCGCATACGAGGAGGTTATAATTCCTATGCTTTGAGAGTAAGCACCCGGCACATCGAAGCCCCTGTGGAAACAATCGATGTGCTGGCAGCCTTCAGCCTAGAAGCATATCGCCTGAACAGAGGTTTGGTGGTTTCTTCAGGTCTCATTGTGCTTGCAGATGAACGAGTTACTCCTTTGCAAGAGGCAGCAGCCTGCCTAAGCATCAAGACTGACAAGAATATACCTTACGCAAATGTATTCGCTCTCGGAGCAGTTGGGGCTTTACTCGGATTACCGGAAGAATTTCTCGAAGAAGCCCTGAACGCTTTTTTTTCTGACCACCACGCTGAAGCCCTCCAAAAAAACCTTGATTCGTTGTCGCAGGGAATTCGATGGGGTTCGTCCAGATCTGATGAAGTGAAACGGATGCTCACCCCCACGAGGCCCAGGAGCCTGTGCATGATGCACGGCAACGAAGCCATTGCCTTTGGAGCCATGTCCGCAGGTCTGAAGTTTTTCAGTTTCTATCCCATGACGCCGGCCACTTCAGTGGCGACTACCCTGTGCGAACACTCTGAAAAGATGGACTTCTTTGTGGAGCAGGCTGAAGACGAGATCGCGGCAATCAACATGGCAATAGGCGCATCGTATGCCGGAGCGCCCAGCATGGTGGCTACGTCGGGTGGGGGTTTCGCCCTCATGACCGAGGCGGTAAGTCTGGCCGGAATGACGGAGACCCCCATCGTTATTGTGGTGGCCCAAAGGCCTGGTCCCTCTACAGGTTTGCCGACAAGGACCGAGCAGGGTGATCTCGAGTTTGTCCTCCATGCGGGACATGGCGAATTCCCAAGAGCAGTCTTTGCCCCAGGTACAGTGGAAGAATGTTTTCATCTCACCCGAAAAGCCTTTGACCTGGCTGAGCTATCTCGGGGGCCGGTTTTTCTCCTCACCGATCAGTTCCTGGCCGATTCTTATCGTGCCATCGAACCGTTTGATTTTGAATCCTTGCCTGTCATCAACGTGTGCAATGAATTGGCGCCTGAAAACAAGGCATTTCAAACGTATGCAATCACCGAGAGCGGTGTGTCTCCTCGAGTGTTGCCCGGGCTCACCACTTCATGTGTGCGTGCATGGAGTTCTGAACAGCTCGTGATCGCAGACAGTGACGAGCACACCGAGGATGGGCATCTCACGGAAGATCTTGATGTGAGAAACCTCATGATGGAGAAGAGGTGGAGAAAGTTCGATTTGATAAAACAGCAGGTGGTCCCACCCCTTTTCGAAGGTGATGAGGATCCCGAAATCCTCTTAATCTGTTGGGGTTCCACGCGAGGGGTTGCGAAAGAAACAGTCTCGACCAAGCAGAAGCAGGGAGTCACCTGTGCCATGCTCCACTTTTCCCAGGTATGGCCCATAATCCCGACTCATGTGCTTGGCCGTCTTCAAAAAGCTCGACGAGTCATTGGAGTTGAAGCCAATTACACAGGGCAGTTCTGTAGACTTCTCAAGAGAGAAACTGGTTTTGACATCCGTGAGCAGATCTTGCGTTACGACGGACTGCCGTTCACCTTGGAATACGTGCTGGACCGGATACGCTGAACACCCACTCAGGCCGGTCATCACATGGGTTTAGACATGAATAATGAGACTGCGACTACAGAAGCCGATTTCGGGGAGTTTGAGACCGCTTGGTGCCCCGGGTGTGGCAACCACTCCATCCTGACCGCCATGAAGAAGGCGCTGGGATCCTTGAATCTGAAACCGTTTGAGATTCTCTTTGTTTCGGGTATAGGTCAGGCCGCCAAGGCCCCTCACTATCTCAAGGCGAACGTCTTTAACGGGCTCCATGGACGAGCCTTGCCCGCAGCGACAGGAGCCAAGATTGCCAACCCCGAATTGACGGTGATTGTGGAGAGTGGTGAAGGCTGCAACTATGGCGAGGGAGGCAACCATTTTCTTGCGGCGATGAGACGGAATATAGACGTGACACTCGTTGTACATAACAACCATGTGTACGGCCTGACCAAAGGCCAAGCCAGCCCCACAAGCATGACGGGTTTCGTGACAAAAACACAGCCAGGCGGCACGGTGGCAGAGCCGTTCAACCCTGTGGCAGTTGCCGTGGTTATGAAAGCAGGTTTTGTGGCTCGAGGATTCTCAGGGAAGATTGATCATCTGGCCGGACTCATCAGTCAGGGTATTGAGCATAAAGGTTTTTCCCTTATCGACGTATTGCAGCCATGTGTCTCGTTTAACAGAATCAATACGTTCGGTTGGTTTAATCAGAGATGTTATGAGGTAGGCGGCGAGCATGATCCTGAAGATAGAAACGCAGCATTAAGATTGGCAGAAGAATGGGGGGAGAAAATACCCATAGGCGTCATTTACACAAATCATAGGCCTTCTTTTGAAAGCCATTTTCCGGTACTTCAGAGAGGACCTCTTGCGAGTCAGCCGGTGCGTAAGGAGGTCTTGGAATCTCTCTTACATTTGTACCAGTAGAGTCTTTAACAAAAAGATAACCGAATCCAGAACCACAGGAGATTGGCACATGAACAACCAGGAATCGGCACAATTCATCAGTAATGATTTAAGATTAAAGACCGCGCCCATCGCTGTTCGTTTCCTCAAAGACGGTGAGAGCTTTCCTGAGAAGTGTCGGAGGCCTTCCAAGGCAT
>JAUPKT010000074.1 GCA_030837305.1 Thermodesulfobacteriota bacterium | reverse complement strand
GGCCGGTATCCCCAGGGTGGAGATGAGGTGCCTGTCCATGGGGATGTCCAACTCCTACAGGGTGGCCGTTGAAGAAGGGGCCAATATGGTGAGAATCGGCACGAAGATATTCGGGGAGCGCTATCTCAGCCGGTAAGCTGAAAATATAGGCCGATTTCGTTTAACCGACCCCACGGTTTTTCAGATTGGCGGCCACGACAAAGGCGGCGCCGGATTCGTAGGTTTCCTCCCCGGACAGATAGATCTGCATGAACGGCTGTATGTCCATACGTCAACCCCCCTTATCACGGCATCAGGAAGAAGCCGCATTCCAGCATCTGCTCTCCGACCTCCGCCCTCTGACCTCCGATCCCCGACCTCCGACCCCTGTCCCTTAGCCCATCCTAATCATCCATTCATCCTAATCATCCCCCAATCCCCGCAATCCCCCATCCCCCCATTCCCGCATTTTCCCATCCCAGCATCTGACCCCTGAGTTTCCGAAATGCCTCCCATATCAACTTGACATACATTCCTTATGTAGATACTGTTGGTAATGCCAAGAATATGACATCGGAGGGTCTATTTATGCCTGCTCAAAAAATTGCCATCACTATACCCCCGCCTTTCATGCAAATGCCTTCACCTGGGTGACATTTGTTGTCTGCAAGGCGTGCCATAGATCATACTGGGCCTGCTGGACAATCCAGCTCTCCGCGCTCCCTCCAAAGGCCTTGGAAAGTCGAATCGCCATTTCCGGCGAGATGCCGAAGCGGCCATTCAGGAGCGCTGAGAGCGTCTTTCGGGACACCCCGAGCCCATTGGCGGCCTCGGTCACGGTCAGGCCTAACGGTTCGATACACAACTCTCGAATGACCTCTCCCGGGTGGGGTGGGTTATGCATCACCATATTTCTTTCTCCTTCAATGATAATCGAGATAGTCGACATCCACGACGTTATTTCCTTCAAAACGAAAGATAACCCGCCAGTTGCCGGACACCGACACCGCCCAGTAACCCTCGTACGGGCCTCTTAGTGGGTGGAGACCAAGTCCAGGCAAGTTCATGTCTTGAGGACTCAGGCTTGCATCAAGCCTGGCCAGTATCAGCCGCAGGCGTTTAACATGTTCAGGCCGAACCCCTTTTTGGCTCCCTGTTTCATAAAGGTTTTTAAGCCCTTTGTGTTTAAAGCGTTTGATCATACGCCGTTGGGATAATATCGTAAAACAACGTCAAGAATCCACATGGGCTCCAAGTGTAACCTGTCAATGGGCAGGTGTCAATGGAATAAGGATCGGCCAATTCATCTTCAGCCCGTAAAGTGCTGCGCTGCAGCCCTCCAAATCATCCCACATCCCAGTATTGCCCCTGATGTCTGATCTCCGCCCCCCGACATCCGACCTCTGACCTCTGACCTCGGACCTCTGCCCTCCGCCCTCTGCCCTCCACCCATCCTAATCATCCCGGCCATCCAATCATCCTGTTGATAAACTCAAATCTTTTTATCTTGACTTGCGGGTCATGATAAATACAATGTACGTATGGATGGGATACGTTTTGAATGGGATGAATGGAAAGAAAAGACGAATATTAGAAAACATGGTGTTTCTTTCACAGAAGCGCGCACCGTTTTCTATGATGTGAACGCCCTTCAGTTTTTCGATCCCGACCATTCAATAGATGAGGACCGTTTCATTCTGCTTGGAATCAGCTACAAACTTCGGATAGTTGTGGTTTGTCACTGTTTTCGAGAAAGTGACGCCGTGGTTAGAATCATATCGGCGAGGAAGGCCGATGGAGATGAAGAAAAAGAGTATTGGAGCGATAGACGATGAGAGATCATTATGACTTTTCCAAGATGAAAGGGCGAAAAAACCCTTACGCCAGGCATCTAAAACAACCCGTAACGATGCGGTTGGACAGCGACACGGTCGCCTATTTCAAGTCCATGTCCGAGGAGACAGGCATTCCTTACCAGAGTCTTATCAATCTGTATCTCCGTGATTGCGCGGTTCATGAGCGGAGGCTTCACATGGCATGGAATTCTGCCGATGCTGAGCAAATGAGCAGCCAATAAACAGTCGATTGTTTGAATTGGCTGCATCTCCGCATTTCCGCATTTCGGCATGCAATCATCCAGCCATCCACCCGTCCCCCGATTTTTGACCTCCGCCCCCCGACCTCCGACCTCCGCCCATCCCAATCATCCCAATCATCCTGTCTTTTCTCTTCGCCTTAGCCTGTCTGCGTGATAATTCATCATGTTGACAAAACAGAGCTTTGGGTTTAGAATTTGAGTAACCTGCCGATTTTTCCAAAGGAGTTTCACCATGCAGGAAAGACAAATTCTGAATGTCAGTCAAGGCATTTGGATAGATGAGCGTTGGCTGCATAAGGCCGGTTTGGGGGCACGATTGAAGGTCGAAATGAAGCCAGGAGAAATTCGCATCCAAGCGGCGTCCGATATCATGGAAGATACAAGTCCCTCTGAAAAGGGTTGGGAAGCATTCCAAGCTCTTGGGGATGATGCCGTGCCCGGTTGCCTGAAAGACGCAGCCCGGGACCATGACCGCTATCTTTACAGAAAACAGTCGTGAAGCAGCTCTTTGTAGATACCAGTGCCTGGGATGCTCTGGCTGATAAAGCAGACAAAGATCATCTCAGCGCAATAAGGTTCAGAAACGAGATTACCGGCAGGCGTAAGCTTGTGACATCCAATTATCTCCGCAAAGAGCGTGATTCGTGGAATTAAGAGGGGTAACATCATGCAATTGACCATAGATATATCAGAGAAAGACCTGGTTGAATTCGGCATGGAATCCATTCAAAGGGAGATAGATAACACCATGAAATGGATGAGAATCAGGCAGAAATTCGGAAAAATATCGGAGGAATTGAGGTCGTCATTCGATGAGGAAGACTACTACAGGAAAGTGAAGGAAGTAAGGGAATCCGCTTGGGACGACTATAAGAAAAGCCTTTCGTTATGAAAATAGTTGCAGATTCTAACATCCTGTTTTCAGCGCTGATAAGCGGCAAAGGACTGTGGATTGACATTTTCAGGTCATCAGAAATTTATGTTCCTGATTTTATATTCATCGAACTTTCAAAGTATGAGGAAAGGATAATAAGGAGGACAACTCTTAAAGAAGACTTCAGCTTGTTTGCTAAAGAGTTGTTTTCCGTGATAACAGTGGTTCCCCGGCTGGCAATATCTGAGGAGAGCCAACGAAAAGCTGTCGTATTATGCAGCGACATAGATCCCAAGGATTCACCCTATGTGGCTTTGAGCATCGAACTTTTCATCCCTCTGTGGTCCAACGACAAAAAGCTGATGCAGGGACTAATAAGAAAGGGGTACAAAAGAATTATCACAACCGAAGAGATTTTTGAGTTGATTATGAAATAGGCCCGCAGTATGAAGTATCAGCCATCCCCGCATTTCAGCATCCATTTTTCATCCTAATCATCCTCTTCATCCCAATCATCCATCCTCCGCCCCCCCGACCTCTGCCCTCTGACCTCCGCCCTCCGCCCACCATCCTCCGACCTCCGACATCCCTGCCCTCCCTGATGGCCAGAAAGGAGGAATTTATTGACAATGCTATCTGGGTAAAACCAAGAAAAACAAAGGTCTCCGGCATAACCATGCGCTTTGCCCTACGCGCTCCGCCTCACCTGCTCCTCGATCCATCGATACGTCTTCTCAATCCCGTTCCTCAGCGCACAGGGAGGTTATCCTTGACAAGACAAAAATCATTGGTATAAGATACCATCATGGAAACGACGCTTATCAGACATGATAAGGTAACGGATGTACTTGGAAATACTGTTGAAATCAAACTATGGAAGGTCCCCCCGAGCCTGGATAAGCCAAAGGGCTACAAATATTCTCTTGTGTATATCGTTAAAGGCGAAAGGGTGATCGGTTACGATAACTCGGAGCGAAAAGGCGATCATCGCCACTATGGCAATCGGGAAGAACCCTATGCTTTCACCACACTGCGGCAACTCGCGGATGATTTTCTGGCTGATGTGGAACAATTTAAAAGGAACTCATCATGAAAACAAAAAAGATTAGAATCGGGTTTAAGGACATTGGCACTGCGTTGGATGCTTTTGTGGAAACTGGCGAAGCCCTGACACGCGGGGAAGAAGTCCGGGAAGAAGCGGGGGTTTACTTTACCAGCATCGAAGCGTTCCGCAAGGCGGTCACCCCTCGGCGGCTTGAGTTATTAAACGTCATAAAAAACACCCGCCCTGGTTCAATCAATGAACTCGCATCGCTTGCTCACAGGGATATCAAGAACGTGGCCGAGGATTTGAAGTTGCTCGCACAGGTGGGCCTTCTCGAGATCAAGGAGGTGCAAAATCGTATGGCCCCAGAGGTGGACTACGACGAGATAGATGTCCGGATTGCGGTCTGACCCAGTCCATCCCTTGTCCGCCCCTTCGTGACACATCCTCTCAACTTCCCACCTTCGCAACTTCTTATCTTCTCCAACAACCGCCTGACGATGGCCCTTAGCCCATCCTAATCATCCAATCATCCAATCATGACAACAACGAAAACTTAATTAACCGTGCAATCCGCGCCACCCGTGCCAAAGAACAAAGCCCCCCGTCCCAGCATCAGAAAGCGGAGGCCAGTGGTCAGAGGTCGGAGGTCAGAAATCAGAAAAGACTGAAGATTTTTATGGAACAGGAGTGACTCAAACAAAGGGACCCGGTAGGGACCCTTGCAGGGAGAGGTCGACTGTTTCAAAGATGCTCAATGGGCTTTGTTCTCAATGCCCCTGTTTTTTCTTCAGTTTCTTCAAATAAGCCTCTATCTCCTCCGGATCGAGACCCCTGAGTCTGTCCTCGGGTTCGAAGCTGGCAAGTACCTCCTCGGGTTCAAGGCCCTTCAATCTGTCCTCAGGGGCAAATCGAGACAGCACCTCCTCGGGATCCAGTTCTGCCAGATGGGCCTTCACATACTCCTTCCTGAACTGTTCCATGGTATATGGCATGGCGATTCCCTCCAAAGAATATTTGTCCAACAACTGGTTGATGACGGTGGACCCGTCTTCCATCTGCCACTGGTAATGGTTCAGGGCAAATCGGACCTTTTCCGCGTCGAAGGTGAAAAAGGCCAGTACCGCGTTGCGCTGGGCCAGCGGCAATCCGCTCAAAACGAGGATTCGAATATCCCGGCTCAGCACCCGCAGGTCCCATACCCCGGGCTTCACCTCGGTCGCCCCCGTCATGGAGAGGAGGCCGTCAGGCCGCCGCGTACTGACCGCATACAATCGAATATCGTCCGCCTTTTTCCTCTTTCTGCCAAGCACCTTGCGGTAGTTCACATAGTGACCGATCAATTCCTCCAGGGCCCACGCATTCAACGACTGCCGTTTGGATTTTTAGAATGCGCTCTTATGGCCGATACAAATTTTGTCGTCACCGGGGACAAGCATTTGCTCAAACTGGGAAATTACAAACACGTTCAAATCGTCAAATTAACCCTGTCTGAGACCATAGATCTGCTGGCTGATATGGGCGTCAAGGGAAACATCCACCCTATCGAAAGGATTCTACATAATTCTGGAGCACATCATTGATTTTAGATTGCCACCCCTCACCCTGGGCCTTGAAGAAATCCAGCACCTCAGGGTCAAGTTGAATCGTGGTCGATTTCTTGGCAGGCGCTTTTTGCGGCCCCCGGACTCGTGGGGGTGTCTCCGGGTGCATTTTGGCCACAGGCCGCATTCGAGACAAAAGCGCATCCGACAAAGGGGGTGATTCAACCGCCCTCAGGTCTTCCCTGGAAACATCCCTATCCGTTTTCATAATAGTCCACCTCCCTTCCGTTTGCTTTCCGCAGGCTGATGATACGTATGTTATCCCTCCGCATGGTATAAATCATGACATGAACCCTAGTTCCGATCAACCCCAATGCAACCCACCGTTCCTCGCCGTAGTCATCCCTGTCATCAATAGTTTCCATTGCGGTATCCCAGCAAAAACCTTCTGCAACACTGAAATCAAGGCCATGTTTTACGCGGTTCGCTGCGTTCTTTGTTTCGTCCCATTCGTATTGCATGGATATATTTTAGTCGCACCATAGTTAATTGTCAAACCGATTCCCACCCCAGTCATCCCAATCATCCCCCCATCCCATCCACAGATTACGCAGATTACGCAGATTTCACAGATACCAGTCAGTCAATTCTCTAATTCCTGAATCCCTCAATCCCTCAATCCCTCAATCCCTCAATTCCATCATTCCATCATTCCACCATCCCAGTATTCCACCATTCCACCATTCCACCATTCCAGTATTCCAGCATTTCCACATCCATTCATCCATTCATCCAATCCTTGCGTCCTTGGCGTCTTGCGGTTCAAATCCTGCCAAAAATTGTCACAATTCTTACAAATAACGGCATAATCGCAGCAAAGCCGGGATATGCGTTTGTACAGATAGAAAAAATGGTGACGCGGTAATTGACCGTAACTCCTTAAGATGATATGTATCATCCATGCAGGAGACGATATTCCGCATCATATGGTATGATAATTGCTGTATACCACTAGATGCAAACATGAGGTTCCATCTTAGAGATAACGATTCATCCCTGCCAGATAAGAAAGGGGGTGTGGACATATCACAGGGAAACTAAATGAGGTATGACATGAATTTAAAAATTTGAAATTTAAACACAAAGGAGAAAGACTATGTTGACAAAAATGCTTCAGAAAAAGAACCAAAAGGGTTTTACCCTTATCGAGCTGATGATCGTCATCGCCATCATCGGCATCCTGGCAGCCATCGCCATCCCGCAGTTCACTGCTTATAGGAAAAGGGCTTATGTAGCCACCCTTAACGCCGATGCCAAGAATGCCCTCACGGCTGCTTCAGCAGTGTTTGCAGATAATAGCAATGCAACTCTCACGGCCGCGCTCATAAATAATGCAGGGTATCAGAATTCTGAAGGGGTTACTCTGAATGCTTCTGGTAATTCAAATTTGTATACCGTAAACTGTTCCGGACCTGCAGGCTGGGGTCTTACTACCAGTTCTTCCATACTTAATTCGGATGGAACCAGATCTCCAGCAGCACCTTAGTCGTTCGGTTAAGGATTAAAACGATAAAAGGGGCGTCTTCAGACGCCCCTTTCCTTCTTGAGAGAGAAACTATAACCTGTCCAGCATGTTACGTTTTGGGTTAAAAATGGCTGAGTCCATCCAAGATGTGAACCCGGAAAAAGATTCCGGAAAGCAGGTAGCTGATGGTATCAGGGCACGTATCGTGCCGTTATTGGTTCTCATTCTCTGCCTTGCAACGCTCCTGATTGGATCCTTGAGAATTATCGGGCGTGGGTTTGAACCTTACGATGACGCCTTGCGGCACGTGGCTAAAGTCGTCTCAGGAAAAGCGTGGACGGATATTTTGGTCATTCGTCCGGAAATCACCATGGATAGCCATCCGGGCTGGCATGCCATCCTTGATGCTTTTCAAAAGCTTACTCTGGCGGAACCGGATGATATTCTGGTTTTTTCCATTCTTTTGTTGTTCCTGCTTTTTGCTTCCATTCCTGTCTT
>JAUPKT010000073.1 GCA_030837305.1 Thermodesulfobacteriota bacterium | reverse complement strand
GGTGTCAGCCTGTGGGCGCTCCTAATGTAGAGCGTACCATGCTGTGCCAACTCGACGTACCCGGTCCCTGATTGAACGACGCCTCTTTCGTTTGCGGCGCGATGTCCGAACAGAAATCTCAGCTGATCGAAGGTCTCTGACGTATCTTCGGAGGTGTTGATCCTGGAGTCCGTCAATGAGAAGGAATGGGAGCCCATCTTCCGAGCATCAATTGGGACAAACACCTCCTTGTACATGTCCGCGGCATCGAAGATAGCATATGCCAGGATGTCCTTGCCTACTCCCTTTTCTCCGACGATGACGATAGATTCATGGGTACTTGCCAAATCGCAGAATCTGGTCTGAACGTCCCGAGGGAGGCCGGGATGGGTTGGATATGCACAAACACGGGGTTTATCTGGGTCCAGGGCCTTTGAAGGCGGGGCGAAATCGCTGCGATCGACTCTTACCATTTTCTTACCGAGAGATTTGAGAAGCTCTACGGTAAATTCAGGTATTTCCCTTAATATTCTTTGAAATCTATCTATGGATATTTCAAGAAAGCGGCAATTCTCACTTGCGATAAGAGTGGCATCAGAAGGCCAACTTCTGCCCGTGAGAAAGGACAGATCTCCAAAAACGTCCCCGGGATCGAGATGATCAATCACAACGTCTTGTGCAACCCGATACCGAAGAGATAGTTCGGCGCCACCGGTTATGAGACAGAGAATACGGTCAACAGCCCACGATCCCTCGGAAATTGTCTCGCCTTTGAAAAAATCGAGAACGCGGAATTTCTCATTCAGAAGCGGCAAAAAAATCTTGGGGCCATTCTGAATGGATTCTGACACTGATTCCGTGTGCAAGATCCGGTTCGACATCTGGAATACTTCTGAAAATCCGGGTGCCTTGAGATTTTATGGTCTCACCATGACAGACTCCTCGGTCTTTTCATATCCTCCAAGAGATTGCACTGATCATTGCTCGAGATGGCGAGCGGTTTCTGATTCAATCTGTTGTTTCGGCAAGACCGTATTGGAAATGTCCGGGAATACAATGTTCAGGACGTCATCCATGTGATCCACTGTTGTTATCTCAAGCCCTTTTCGAACGTTCTTGGATACTTCTCGCAGATCTTTTTCGTTTTCCTTGGGGATCAACACTCGTGAGACAAGGCCCCTTTTTGCTGCCAGCAATTTTTCTTTCAGACCCCCAATTGGAAGAATTCTCCCTCGCAGGGTTATCTCGCCGGTCATTGCCAGATCATTCGGGAAGGGTTTCTTGGAAAGGGCGGACATGAGTGCCGAGGTGATAGTGATACCTGCCGAAGGTCCATCTTTGGGAGTGGCTCCTTCGGGAACATGGATGTGAATATCAACTTTGTTGAAAAATTCCTCTCCGAGGGCGATTCCAAAGGTTCTGGATCGAACATAGCTTAAAGCTGCCTGGGCTGATTCCTGCATGACCTCGCCGAGTTTTCCCGTCACAATGAGTTTGCCGGTACCCGGCATGATGACCGTTTCGACAATCAGCAATTCACCGCCGGTTTCTGTCCAGGCCAGACCGGTTGCTATCCCTACCCTCCTCTGGTCTTCCTTTACTCCGTACCTGAACTTTGGGACACCTAAGAATTGCGGAACGTTGCTTGAATCAACAATGATAGGTGTCTCGACGATGCCGGTAACGATTTGGCGTGCCACTTTTCGGCACACTTTCGCGATTTGGCGCTCCAGATTTCGCACGCCTGCCTCTCGCGTGTAGCGTCTCATCATACGGAGCGTGGCCTTCTGACTGAATTTAATCAATGAAGGGTCCAGCCCATTTGCTTTGATTTGTTTGGGGATAAGGAAGCGATCTGCTATCCTTAATTTTTCCGGTTCCAGATAGCCGGGCAATCTGATCATTTCCATTCGATCCTGCAGAGGCAGGGGTATGCCGTGGAGTGTGTTGGCGGTGGTTATGAACATTACCCGGGATAGGTTGTAATCTACGTCGAGATAGTGATCGTTGAACGAATGGTTCTGTTCAGGATCCAGTACCTCCAGCAGCGCGGCCGATGGATCTCCTCTAAAGTCAGTGCTCATTTTGTCAACTTCGTCCAGGAGCATCACGGGGTTAATGGTGTCAACTTTTTTCATGCTTTGAATGATTTTGCCCGGTAAGGCGCCTATGTACGTCCGCCGATGCCCGCGAATTTCGGCTTCGTCCCTCACACCTCCGAGCGATATACGAACGAATTGCCTTCCTGTGGCCCGAGCGACTGATTTGGCAAGGGATGTCTTGCCGACTCCGGGAGGTCCGACGAGACAAAGGATTGGACCTTTGGTGTCTTGTGTCAGGGTTTGGACTGCAATATATTCAAGAATTCGCTCTTTCACTTCCTTGAGGCCGTAATGGTCTTCATCCAGGACAGCTTGGGCTTCGTCGATGGAAGGAGTCGACTCAGACAGAGTGTTCCAGGGCAGGGCCAGAAACCAATCGATATAATTTCTCACTACCGTGGCTTCCGCTGACATGGGAGCCATGTATTTCAGCTTTCGTATTTCTTTTCGAGCCTTCTTTTCGGCCTCCTCAGGCATATTCTTCTTAGTGATTTGGTCTTCAAGTTCGGCTATTTCGCTTCGGATATCGTCCTTTTCTCCCATTTCTTTTTGAATCGCCCGCATTTGTTCATTGAGATAGTATTCTTTCTGGGTCTTCTCCATCTGTTTCTTGACCCGATCCTTGATGCGGTTTTCTATTTCGGCGATTTCGATTTCGCTCTGCATGACCTCGACGAGGCGTTCCATTCTTCGGTTCACCGAGAGGCATTCAATGAGGTATTGCTTTTCCTGAATATTGAATGCCAACTGTCCCGCTATCATGTCTGAAAGACGACCGGGGTCGTTTACGGTTCCGACTGAACCAGCAAATTCCTGAGGAATTTTCTTTTCGGGAGTGACATAATCTGCGAACGTGTTCTTAACTCCGCGAACGAGTGCCTGCATTTCATAATCAGGACAATCGGCATAATCGTCGAGGAGTTCCAGCTCCACACTGAAGAAGGTGTCCGTCTGAACAAATCTTACAATTCGTGCCCTCTTTTTTCCTTCGACGAAGACTTTTATGGTTCCATCGGGCAGTTTGAGCATCTGTATAATATTGCCTACGGTCCCGAAATGGAAAATTTCATCGGGCTCGGGGTTTGTCTGCTGAGCATCTTTTTGGGATACGAGAAAAATCGTCTTATCATCCCGCATTGCCGCTTCCAACGCTTTTACGGATCGGTCCCTGCCGACGAATAGCGGGACGACCATTCCGGGAAACACGACGACATCCCTCAATGGTAATACAGGGAGAACACAAATCGGAGACGAGGTGGACTCCTCCTTTTTGTTAAAGAACATTTTCTTGTTTCCTCTTACAAGTGCGGATAGCGGTCAGAGGCCGCTGTTGGGTCCTTATCGCGGCATGCAGCCTCTTACCGGTTCATTTCTTCCATTCAGGCGAGATCTTCAGCAGGTTCCTGATAGCCCCGAAGAGCGGGGCCGGCAAGCCTCTTCATGAGGCGGTTTCTGCCTCCTTCTCGAAAACGAGAATGCATCGTTCCTTGGCACTTATTACATCTTCGTTCACGATCACTTCTTGCAGACTTTGGTACTCCGGCAGTTCATACATAATTTCCAGCATGGCGCTTTCCAAGATGGACCTAAGCCCACGAGCTCCGGTTTTCCTCGAAAGGGCTGCGCTAGCCACTGCTCGCAGGGCCTCGTCAGTGAATCTCAACTTTACGTGCTCAAAGCCAAAAAGCTTCTTGAATTGTTTCACCAGGGCATTTTTGGGTTCGAGGAGAATTCTTACCAGCGCATTCTCATCCAATTCGTGGAGAGTAGCCGCAACCGGGAGTCGTCCCACAAATTCCGGAATGAGACCGTAATGAATGAGGTCTTCCGGTTGGGTCTGTTCCAAAAGGTTGATTGACGGCTCGGTTTTCGCGCCCCCAATTTCCGCATTGAAACCCATGGATTTCAGGTTCAGCCGTTGTTGTATTACCCTGTCCAATCCGACGAACGCACCACCGCATATAAAGAGTATATTTGTGGTATCAACTTGCAGAAATTCCTGCTGGGGATGTTTTCTCCCTCCCTTGGGCGGGACGTTGGCCATGGTTCCTTCAACAATTTTCAGCAGAGCTTGTTGAACACCCTCTCCCGACACATCTCTGGTAATACTGGGGTTTTCGGTTTTTCGAGAAATCTTGTCTATTTCATCAATGTACACGATCCCGCGGCATGCACGCTGTATATCGTAGTCGGCGTTCTGTAGGAGTGTGAGTATGATGTTTTCAACGTCCTCACCGACATACCCGGCCTCAGTAAGGGTTGTCGCATCGGCGATGGCGAACGGAACGTGCAATATACGAGCAAGGGTCTGCGCTAAGAGGGTTTTACCAGACCCGGTGGGGCCAATGAGCAAGATATTGCTTTTTTGTAACTCAACTCCATCGAGGTCCGGCTTGGAATCTATTCGCTTATAATGGTTGTGAACCGCTACCGACAGAATTTTCTTGGCTTGCTCTTGTCCGATGACATAGTCGTCGAGAGCCTTTTTTAGTTCAGAGGGCTTTGGAACTTTCGATCGTTCCTTTCCCATTTCTTCTTTTTCATATTCTTCGGCTATTATCTCATTGCATAGCTCAATACATTCGTCACAGATGTACACTGTTGGTCCTGCAATCAGTTTTCTGACTTCGTCCTGACTCTTGCCGCAAAATGAACAGTACAGTGACGAAAAATTGCCCTTTCTGCCCGCCATGAATTCCTCCCGTGCTCGTCCCCCAAGGCCGAGGATCGAGACATCAGATTTGGGTCCGATCTCCCTTCAGGTTATGGGATCAGTTCCCATTGCAACTATGATTCGGACCCTTCCCTCTGGAAAATGACGCTGTCAATGATGCCGTACTGAACAGCCTCTTCTCCGCTCATGAAATAGTCTCTGTCTGTGTCGGACTCAATCCTGTCGAGAGGCTGACCGGTATGTTCATGGAGTATTCTGTTGAGTTCCGAACGCATTCGAAGTATTTCCTTTGCGTGAATTTCAATGTCTGTGGCCTGGCCTTGGAATCCACCCATGGGTTGATGAATGAGTATTCTGGAGTGCGGTAACGCAAACCTTTTCCCCTTCGTTCCGGCAGCGAGCAGCAGAGCCGCCATGCTGGCTGCCTGACCAATGCAAATGGTCTGAATGCTTGGCTTGATATATTGCATGGTGTCATAAACGGCCAAGCCCGCACTCACTATGCCTCCAGGAGAGTTGATGTAGAAGTTTATGTCCTTGTCCGGTTCTTCACTCTCAAGGAAAAGCAACTGTGCAATTACGAGGTTGGCAACCATGTCGTCTATTGCCGTACCAAGGAAAATGATGCGTTCTCTGAGGAGACGTGAATAGATGTCGTACGATCGTTCTCCTCTACTCGTCTGTTCTACAACTATTGGAACAAGCATTTTATCAACCTTTTATAAACATAAATGCGACCGGCCTTTGGGATTGCAAATCTTTCTGCTGGTCTTACCCTCCGGCTTCGATCGTTGTGTGATTCAAAGAATCATCTCTCGCTGAGTTGCCTGATGTATGTCAATTCTCCACGTCTATCACCTGAAACTTGTTCGATGTCAAACATGTTCTTTGTTCAAGTGGCTTCCTCGGCCGTTGCGGAGGGTTCTTGCTCCGTAGTTTCGTCCGGTTCGATAACTTCAGCATGCTCTTCGAGGAATCGATAAGTTTTTTCTTGGATTATCTGACTCCGAAGCAAACTCCCCGGCGACTCTTCCTCCATGCGATCCTTTATGTAATCCTTTGTGACTCCGAGGCCTTTTGCCATGCGATCGAGTTCCTTTTCCACATCCTCTTCGTTCGACTCTATGCCCTCTTGCGTCGCTATTGTATTGATAATGAAAGCAGCTTTGACCTGCCTGGTGGCCGTCGGTTTCAATAGCTCGCGTTGTGCCGGAGTGTTGATTGCCAATTCATCTATGTTGACTCGTTGGGACAGGTAGGTCTCGGCCATGGTGCGAAGCATTCTATCTGTCTCCTGCTCCACGAGGGAATCGGGGACTTCGAAATCATGGCTCTCCAGGAGCTGATCTATGAGCTGTTTTTCGACGTCCCGTTTCACTGTTTGTTCGAGGGTTTCCTGCAATTCTTTTCTGACATGGTCCCGTAACTCGGCGGCATCTTGAAACTTGCCGAGATCACGAGCGAATTCATCATCGAATTCGGGGAGAACACTCTCCTTTGCCTCACTACACGTGACCCGGAACAATACCTTCTTGCCGGCTATATTCTTTCTTGGAAAGTCCTCTGGAAAATCAATGGTGATTTCCTTAAATTCTTCCACTTTGATGCCCTGGAGGTGTTCATCGAAACCTGGCAGATAAAAGTCGCGTCCCATTTCCAAATGATAATCATACACATCCAAGGATTGAACAGGCTCTCCGTCAAGTTCGGTCTCGATGTCAAGCGTAAGGTGATCGCCGGTTTGAGCGCCTCGCTCTTCAGGAATGGGGGTGAGCTTTGAGTTATACTTTCTAATTCTCTCTATCGCTTCTTCAACCTTATCCTCTGTGACGTCGAGAGGCAACTTCTTGACCTTGAGCCCTTTGTAATTGCTGACCGTTATTTCCGGCTGAACCTCGACTTCCGCGATAAACGTAAAGGGCTTGCCCTTTTCGAGATCTTGAGGATCAATACTCACTATGGACACGGGTTTGATATTCTTCTCTTCCAGTCCTGGTTCCAAGGTCTGTTCGATAATCCTTCTCAGGGCGTCTGACTCGACTTTTCCCTTGAAGTAGCTCTTGAGGAGTTCCAGCGGTGCCTTCCCTCGACGAAACCCCTTAATTTGGGCTGTTTTCCGCAGGTCTCGATACTCGGTGTCAATTACAGAACGTACGTTGTCTTCCGGAACCTCAAAAGTGACCTTTTTCTTCACCGAACTCACATCTTCAACGACAATTGTAGCCATTTTGCCTCTTTCATGAAAAAACGCTCTCGACAAAGAGCATGTCAGCCAGATTGTGACCTTGCAGGAACCCCTGGGATCCCTGCCATCTCTCCATCTGAAAGTATTATATGACAAGGCCTTATAAAATGGAAGTGCATGGTCCCGTCTGACCCTAATGAACAGTCATTTTTCTTGAACCTCGCGTCCCAATGATATACGGTCACGACCAGACTGAGATCGGGAGATGGGAAGGCGAATTTGGATCAAGATCTTGAAGCAAAACAGTTTTCGGTCAGTGTAGTGGTTCCTCTTTACCGTGAGGAAAAGAACGTTCGAGTGTTTGTCGAGCGTCTTTCAAGCGTCTTAACCTCCATGGGATGCGAATGGGAGGTCATATTTGCATTGGATCCAAGCCCTGACAAGACAGAAGAGATCGTGTTGGGTCTCATGGACGAGGGATACCCTCTTAAACTTGTAAAATTTTCTCGCAGGATAGGGAAACCTTTATCTGTTCTTGCAGGAATTAAGCAGAGCCAAGGTGACGTCACGGTCATTATTGACGTGGACTTACAAGATCCTCCTGAACTCATTGAAGAAATGGTCAAGAAATGGCAAGAAGGTTTCAAGGTAGTTCTTGCCCAGAGGACCACCCGGCGTGGGGAAAACGTCCTCTATCTCCTTGCAGCCCGACTTTTTTACTGGATTATGGCAAAGTGTGGTGAATACCCTATCCCGAGTAACACGGGTGACTTTCGTCTGTTGGACAAGAGGGTGGTGGCGGAGCTGGGCAAATGTGAAGAACGCCATGGCTTCCTGAGAGGCTTGACTGCTTCGGTGGGCTTCAAAACAGCGATCATCCCCTTTGCCAGAGACCCTCGACATCATGGCAAAGCAAACATTTCACTTTTGGGTGCCGTTAACATAGCTCTGGACGGGCTCATACCTTTTTCCAGGGTTCCTGTGAGGATGATTTTCGTCCTCGGTTCAGTCATGTTTGTTCTTGGTCTCCTGGGAACCTTGACGTGCTTCAGTTGGCGTCTTGCTACAGGGCTACCTCAGCATTGGTTCCTGATGATCATATTGAGCCAATTCATTTTGGGTGGGATGGGCATCGCCGCTCTGGGCATCGTGGGGGAATATGTTGTTCGGACCTACGAAGAGACACGCCGACGACCGCAGTACGTTATTGAGAGTATCGTGACGTCGAAAAAGAGTGAGCGTGGGAAAACGTATGGAATGAAGGGGACCGTTACATGACCGGATTGCCGCAGTACTTGGGAAGTCGAAGATTGCTGCCGGGAGTATTCGAAGCGTCATGAAGGTTCTTGTTACAGGCGGTGCGGGTTTTATAGGCAGTCACGTTGTGGATGAACTCGTTCGTCGAGGTGAGCGTGTTCTCGTGTACGACAATCTGTCAACAGGATTTCTGAAGCACATCGAAGATAAGATTTCATCAGGATCCGCCGAGGTCATTCAGGGCGACATTCTCGACACGAAGAGACTCTCAGAAGCGATGCGAGGTGTGTCATTGGTATTCCATTTGGCTGCCAATGCCGACGTGCGAGGTGGAAAAGGGAATACTCAGGTTGACATAAACCAGAATATCTTGGGAACACACTCGGTTCTTGAGGCTATGCGCACTTCAGGCGCCCGGCACATTGTGTTTACGAGTTCCGCGACGGTTTACGGTGAACCTGACCTCTTTCCGACCCCAGAAGCATATGCTCCCCTGCAGACGTCCCTCTATGGTGCATCCAAACTGGCGGCGGAAGGGCTCATCCAGGCGTACGGGGAGTACTTTCAGATGCGCAGTCACATCTTTCGATTCGTGTCTTGGATCGGAGAGCGATATTCCCACGGAGTCGTCTTTGATTTTGTCGGGAAGTTGCTTTCGAATCCAAGCTGCCTTGAGATACTGGGAGATGGTGATCAAAGGAAATCATACTTGCACGTGGAAGATGGTATTCGCGGGATCTTCATTGCTTTGGAGGGTATTACGGGCCTGAAGAACGTCATCAACCTTGGACATGTGGAATATGTAGACGTACGGACACTCGCGCGGGTAGTTTGTGAGGAGATGGGGCTCAAGGATGTAGAATTCAGATTTACTGGGGGTCTGCGGGGGTGGTTGGGAGACAGCCCTTTTGTTCATCTGGATATATCTAGAATTGAGGCCTGCGGATTTAGTCCTCGGATCTCAATCCGGGAGGGTATTCGGCGGACTGTTCGCTACCTATTGGCAAATAGGTGGATACTAGAGAGTAGGGTGTGCCACTCCTAGCAATCGTCATGATTCGTGAAGAGTGAGTCCGCCTCTGGGCTGGATAACGGCACAACGGTTGTCGACAACGTGAAAATCATTGATCGTTACATCGGTGTAGAGTTCTTCAAGGTGTTTACCATTTGTGTGATGGGATTCGTCTTGGTATTTCTGCTGATCGAGGTAACAGACAAGATCAAGTATTATTTTCAGTACAACCCTCCCGGGTCACTCATGCTGAAATATTTCTTGGTGAAAATGCCGGGTTATCTCTTTTATGCAATTCCGATGGGAATTCTCTTGGCAGGCATGTTGTCATTGCTGATGATGGCCCGTCATTCAGAGTTGATTGCGATGCAGGCCAACGGCATAGATGCTCTCCACATTGCGAAACCCATCATGCTTATAGGCCTTGGTTGGTCGATACTCATGTTCATGGCTAACGAATCGTTGATACCGTGGTCAAACCGATACAGCGAATATATCCAAAATGTTGAAATCGCCGGGAAAGCAGACACTACGTATTTCAAGAAAGATCAGATCTGGATACGTTCTTCGGACAGCATCATACATGTCGGCAATTTCGATAGGTCTGATCAATCTCTCCATAAAATAACACTCATGCGGTGGAATCCAGGCTATGATTTTGTTGAGAGGCTCTACGCAGACAAGGGCAGGTGGTGGCACGATCACTGGATGTTTTATGGGGTCCACCGTACAATGCGAACACCTGAGGGCAAAGTGGCGGTTGAGACGTTACCGACTTTGGAGGTTAGTTTGGGAAAAGCTCCCGAAGACTTCGAGCGGGTTGAGGTTTCCACGAAGGAGATGAATATCGGTCAGCTCGGGGCGTACATCGAAAAGTTGTTGGATGAAGGTCAAACAACCAACAAACATTTGGTCGATTGGCACTCCAAAATAGCTTTTCCGGTCGTTTGTTTGATCATGTCGGCACTGAGTGTTTCGTTTGCCATAAAGACAAATCCTCGCGGAGGGGGAGTTGGAATCGGGTTGGGGCTGTCCCTTATAATAGCCTTCGGCTACTGGGTGGCTCAGACCACTTTTATTGCCATGGGGCACGGGGGTTACTTGCCTCCGATAGTGGCTGCCTGGGGAGCCAACGTTATTTTTGGCTTGGCCTCAGTGGTACTGTTGCTTCATGCCGGAACTTGACCGGTTTTTGGCGCCGGAAATTGGGCAGAGACATGTTCGCAGTTGCCCAACGGTAGTTCAACGCAGTCGTTTGAACTGAGCAAATAAGCCCGGGTCAGAAGTTTCCTCAAAAACCTCAAGCGATGTGTATTTATCTGGGGTGTCGAAACGCACGTACATGACCTCATCGTAGCGAGCCCCAAGTCGCCTGTGGCGAAGTTCGTGGCCTGACAAAAGCCACCGTCCCTCTTGGACGTTATCTTTATCCCCTATTCTGCTGATTCTCCGGAAAGTGCCGTCCTGACGGTATTCCAATATCAGCGTAAAGGCGTTGGCTCCCTTTGTAACGAAAGGTCTGCCTTTATACCCCTGAATGTACGGTTTGCCAGGTTCCGTTGGTCGATCGATTTCCCAGATGCCCACGAGTTCTGCACTGACGTTGGACAGAGCCGTTTTCTGGGTATTCTTTTCCTCGAGTGCATAAAGAGGCGGCAAGAACAAACTCAAGACGAAACCGGCACAGATTATCACCAAGGATCGCCGAATATT
>JAUPKT010000568.1 GCA_030837305.1 Thermodesulfobacteriota bacterium | reverse complement strand
CCGGGTAAGTAAAAGGTCCGGCGGCTTTTAATCGCGGTGAAAATAAGCCATGAGAAAATCGAGAATAGTGGTCTCAGCAGATGAAATCACAGGAGAAATCGTCAAGTTCTCAGAAAAGAAGGCATACTATGTTGCGAGGGTCTTGAGGTTGAAACCAGGCAACCTGCTGCATGTTGTGCACGCGGGAACGGAATTGATCGCCGAGATTCAGACAATAGATCCCGGCCGTGTGACAGCCAGGGTGATCCGGGTCTTAACCGCCGAGGATCAAGATGCCACGGAAATCATCTTGGCCTTCTCGTGCGTGAGGCCCGGCCCTATGGAACAAATACTCAGGCATGGAACCGAACTCGGGGTATCCTCCTTTGCTCCCATAGTTACTGCTCGATCCAATCGTAGGCCCACTTTGCTCAAGAAGAGGTGGGAACATATTGTTGAATCAGCAGTGGGGCAATGCGGTCGCTCCATGATTCCAATCGTAAATGCCCCTATAGGACTTGACGAGTTTCTTCAACGACGCACACCTGACGAATCAGGGTTCCTTCTCTCGGTCGGGCAAAACGTGCCTTCTTTCATTTCCGAATTGGAGAAGGGTGCGAGCTGGCGTATTGTCCTCCTCGTGGGTCCGGAGGGCGGATTTGAAGAAATGGAGATCGGAGCAGCCTTAGCTGCTGGTCTTAGGCGGGTCGGGCTTGGAAACATGATTCTCAGGACTGAAACAGCCGCATTGCTTGCTGTGGGCATCGTGTCGGTTTGGCACAAACGGCAAGCGGATCAGAGCCATTGAAAAGCATGAGAATCTTGAATCGGGTCAGCATTGAATCGGGTCAGCATTTGACCTGGTAGTATCGTCGTGCTATTTTATTCTTGAAAACTAGACAAATGAGGCAAATAAATACCCGTGCTTTAGGGATGCGTCTCTCGTTGGAACGCTTTGTCGGGCAATGCCCTGCAACGCTAAGCCGTCAAAGGTCCGTTGGTTCGCAGGTGGTCGAGGCGGTTCAAAAATAGGGATTTCAGGCGCAATTGAGCGCGTGAGGGCGTGAATGGCGACAAAGGATTTAGACATCATAATGGATTCGGAGCAGCAGATTTTTCACATGCCTCGGTCTGTGCTCCCAAAATTCCCCTCTGAACCTTCCGTGCGCGCTTCGTTCATCAACACGATACCCTCGAGCCTTTTCGTGGACAAACCATCCTTCTTGTCATGGGTGGATTTCTCCCTGGAACACCCTGATGAAATATGGGAAACAGAAGTCGGTCAAGAGGGTACCCTGTTTCATTATATTTCTTTTTTCGGTGCTAACAATGGCGTGCCGGCCTTCTCGGTAGAGGTGTACGGAAACGATGAGAGCCTGGGAGTTAATGATTTCTCTCTCATTGTCAACCAAGACGATCTCCTTCCCTTACGGCTAGGAAAACTGGTTTATAGCAGATCTCTTGAATGGCAACGTGAACGCCTTGTTCGAAGCCTCAACGAAAAAGCTCTCGCAACGTATGACAAGGGGAAACTCGAAGAAGCCAGAGACCTTATAGATGCCGCTATTCGGTTCAGCGGTCACTCTACTGCATACTTGTTTAACAACCGGGGCCTTATCTGCTGGAAAATGGGCGAAACCGACGAGGCCAAAGAGAATTTTCGTGCGTCAATAAGGCTGGATGATACAAACGGGGACCCCTATTTCAATATTGGGCTCATCTTTTTTGACGAAGCCAACTATCCACAGGCGCTCCATTTCCTGAGGAGAGCCGTAGAAATAGACCCAAGCGATAGCCAGTTTCTCACCGAATTGGGACATTTGTACCTGGAACTGGACCGTGAAGAAGAAGCGTTGGCCTTGTTCCGTGAGGCCTTTAAGAACGATCCGAATGACCCCCAGGTGGATTTTCACTTGGGCCACTATTTCCTCTACAAGAAAAGGGACCCAAAGCATGCGGTGAAATACTATGAAAAGGGTCTTAAGAAAGATCCGCTGGACCAGTTTGCCTTAGCCGATCTGGCGGTGGCCCACTGGATTAGAGGGAATAGGCGCAAGGCGTCTCTCATCCACAAGATGTTACAGCGCAGTGGCCAGCTCATGCCATACACCATCAGTCGGCTCGTATACCTCAATACCGAGATGGGAAATTACGAAAACGCTCTCAATTATTATCAAAAAGCATTGAGCCATGCAGAACCCTTCGAACCAGAGTGGCTTCATTACAACGCGGCTGTCATATACGCAAAGACGGGCATGTCAAAACAGGCCCTGGATATCTTGGTCCTGGCGGTTCAGGAGGGCGGCGAGGCAGTCGTGAAAAGGGCCATGTCCGACTCGGCACTGCAAAGGCTCACGAGCACCACGCATTTCAAGAAACTCGTAAAACAAGCAAATCGTAGACGCAATCGCTGAGAAATTTGGACACACTCCGTAAACCATACTCGCTCTAGGCTTAACTGTACTCTGCGATACTACGCTCCATTTCTTCCAAACTCGCCTGCAACTCCTCCCATCTCGCCTCCAGCGATTTGATGTCAGCTTCCAGGGACGGCGCCTCGGCGAGAAGCACCCGCAGCTCTTCCTTGCGGTTGTAGAGAGAGGAGTCTGACAACAATTCCTCTATCTCCCTTTTCCTCTCCTCCTTTTCCGCTATTCTCTTCTCCAAATCCTGTATTTCTTCTTTCAGAGGGGCTTGCTTACGAAATAAAGTAAGCCTTTCCTGGGCTTCTCTCCGCTTTCTTTCCTTTTTTGATTGACGTACGCCGTCCGGCGCCGCGGTTTCGATGAACGTCCGGGTTGGCTCGCCGTCACCGTCACTGAAATCCGGTGTCAATCCATTCTTCTTGTCCCGATAATCATCATAATTCCCGAGATAATATTCAGCCGTACCGCCTTGTATCTCCAATATTCCTGTGCAAACTTCATTCATGAGTCTCCGGTCATGAGTAATTAATACGAGGGTTCCTTCGTATTTTTTCAACCCATCCTCAAGTATTTCACACGAGGGGATATCGAGGTGATTCGTCGGTTCGTCCATCAACAGAAAGTTTGAGGGATTTAAAAGAATCT
>JAUPKT010000567.1 GCA_030837305.1 Thermodesulfobacteriota bacterium | reverse complement strand
CAGGTTTCCGATGCCGTGGGGCGGCTTCCCTATCACACAGTCATCATTCATCAATCTCAAGCGCAGGAGACGTCGGTTCTCATTATTGAAGGCTCCGACGGAGTGCTCGAGGCAGCGAGATCAGCCCTCGCCCAGGACATCCCTCTTTGGTTTGTGGATCCTGTTCCGACCCGGCATCCCTTTCTTTTTGATTCCGTTCCCGACCCTTACTTTGTGGATTTGCTCGGCCAGCGCGGGTTTTTCGAGAGTTCACTGGCCGAACCTCTCAAGAAGGAGAATATACACGAGGCCCAGCGAGAGGCATTCATGGCCTCCCGGATTCAGGATGCTGCGAAGAAATATTCCAAGATCCTTTTTGTGGGTGGGCTTGCCCATGTTATTGGGATTGCCCGGTTATTGGAGACCACCCAGCCGTTGCCCCTCATGGACACCGGAATCAAAGCGGCCACTCTGGCGCCGCTGCATCCGGACGCCCTGAAGAAGGGGTTCACGGAAATACCCAGGCTCACCGAGGCCTTCGAGGATTGGCGAGAAAATCCCGAGCAGGATTCTCTCTTGAATCGTCACGATATGATCCTGTCGTTCATGGATTCCGCTGTTGCCTACTACGGAAAGCAAACACGGCAGGAATTGCCTGACTATGCACGACTGACCTGGGCACGATTCCTGCGAAAGTGGTTGGGGTTCAAGGGCCTCCATCTACCCGACCTTTACCATCTGGTTTCATCAGCTCGCTCGGCCATGGATGAAGATTTTGCCTATCACGTCCACGAGCATATGTGTGACTATCGATGGACCAATGAACCTTCGGACCCTGCTGCCGTCATCCTTGACGAGGATAATCTCCTGTTTCATGGACACAAAATTGTTCTGCACAAGAAACTGCGCAGTCTCTTCGGGTCTCGTCACAGGCACCGCATGAAGGCGGTGACCCCGTCAAAATGGAAGGAACATCTGAAGACGAAGTGGGACAATGTTGATCCGGAAGAGGTCGACATCTGCTCGTATCCGCCCGAGGACATTGCCGTGGAGAGCTGGGGCGAGGCTTTGATGAAGCATGCAAACCACATTCTTCAGGCATCCCGGACCACGTCTGAACCTTTTGTATCGGACATGTGCGGAGGACCGGATGTGAGAGAGACGTTGCGGCGATTCCACGAGGACAGAATCTACATAAAGGTCGATGAGCCGGGGGGTCATGGGTTTGGGTCGGTGGTTGTGGTGTTCGATGAAGATGAGAGGACGGACCGATATCCATTTCAAATGACGTGGCTGGGCGAACATGCACAGGAATCGGATATGGCGTTTTATTCGACGCTGCCGGGCACAGACGTTGTCGGTCCTGGAATCAGCAGGATGGAATATGGAGCATTCATGATGTCATATCCGCCGTTGAGGATGTATGACATTTGGAAGGACAGCCATTTTGATTTCGTTTCCAAGCGGCATGAGCGTTTATTGGTTGCCGGCATTGCGTATTCGGAGAAGCCGGGGATTGTGTATGCTGCCAAGAGACCGCCCGCAAAGTCATGGAAGAGGCTTGCGGCGAGTATGGGAAAGCGGGTTGTGTATGTCCCCTTGGGATCGTTGAACCCTGGTCAGGTAAGACGCATGAGGACCTTCCATATGCTTCAAAACAAGGGAATACGCAACCGGGCCCAGGAATATTTGAAAGGGAAATAGGTCACGTTCTGTTTTTCAGTCCACGGACACGGCGAAAATGTCGTTGACAAGAGCGGCACGAGAGAATAGAATTTTGGGCACTGGTATGCCGAGGTAGCTCAGCCGGTAGAGCAGAGGACTGAAAATCCTTGTGTCGATGGTTCGATTCCGTCCCTCGGCACCAGACAACATGAACCATTCCAGGCTGTTAGACATTCACCGCTCGGAGTGGTTTTTTCTTTAAGATAACCAGTGCGTGAATCTTGCGTGAATCCTCATTTACTGAGTTTGCTGCGTGTACTAGCTTTTCTAAATCAGGTCTGGAATAATGTGTGGTCACTCGATTGCTATTGTGCCCTAGGAGGTCCTGTCTGTCCTCAAGACTTACCCCAGCGGCTCTGAGGCGTGCTCCGAAAGTATGCCTTAAATCATGAGGGCGTATATCATTGAGACCAGCCCTCCTGAGAGCCCTGTACCACGAACTCACTCCCAAACGTCCAAGCCGTCTACCTTCGTAGGTGAATACCCACTCCTCGTGTTTACCTCTTTGCGCCTGTACGATAGACCAAGCCGTGTCATTCAAAATCAGCAATTTATCGTCACTGTCTTTCACTCTCGGTACCGGAATGATAACCACTGACCTGCCGATTTCTGGCACCTCAACTTCGTAGCTCCATTTGAGTCCACAAACCTCCTGGTCGCGACAGCCTGTGTTCACGGTAAAACGAGCCATGATTCGCAGATGCTCGGGGAGTGCATCAAGCAACTTCCTTTCTTCGACAGGTGTGAGAGGGTTTGACTCTCGCCTATCGGTCTGCGGTATCAATTTTATTCGCGGAGCTTTGTCGAGCCACGAAAGGTTGTGCTCGTCCAGCCACTCGTAGCAAGCAAGGTTCAGGATACGCCTTAACACCTGGAGCGAGTAGTTGATTGTTCGAGACTTCACTCCGTCACTACGCCTCTTATTAACAAAAGGTTGCAACGTGTTCATGTTAATATTTTCCAGATGGAGGT
>JAUPKT010000566.1 GCA_030837305.1 Thermodesulfobacteriota bacterium | reverse complement strand
GTGCTGGTGAAGAGTGTTCGAATATTTCTGTCGTATCGTCTGTTTGTGGCGGTGACGTCCAGTGTGCCGATTCTTCCTCCATCGTAGTACAATTTTCCGATGGTCAGCATGTCGAGACGTTCTTCGGGAAAATCGTCGTAAGGAGGATATCCATAGACGTCCCTTTCCACGCTTCGAATATCCCTCCGCTCCCACTTGTCTTGGGCTATGGCGTTGACGTTTGCCACCCTCTGACTCGAAATCAGTTGGGAGATGTCAAGAGTGAGTCGAGGCATTATTTTCCAGTTGATGCTCCCTTGAACATTATAGAGTGACCAAGGTCCGGGCCGAGTGAGAGGCTCTTCGTAATCATTGTTCCCGTAGTAGATGCGCCATCCCTCTTGGGAATAACGTCCGAGAAAGATCCCTGCTGCAAGCGTATCTCTTACGAGATTCAATGCGGCCCACTCCCTGTCTGTCCCCCATGAGCCGCCCTCTGCGCCAAAAAAAAGGCCGGGATTCTGGCGGGGTTTCTTCATGATGACATTGACCGCACCTCCAATAGCCTTGTCACCTAAAGGAATCGTTGCATCCCCTCGAATTAGCTCAACCCGCTCGATGAGTTCAGGGAAGATGAAATTTGTGTTTGCCTCTTGCCTCGGGATGTTGAGGTTGACACCATCCAAGAGCACAGACACCCTGTTCGTGGACTCATTGGAAAAGCCTCTCACAACGATGGGTGCATCAAAGGGATTCCCCGCATAACCAGAGGACCACGTGCCGGGTTGTCCCTGGAGCATGTCGCTGAGACCGGACTGCCCCAATGAGCTGACTCCGCGATTATCTATAATGCTCACCGCGTATGGCGTTGACGCCAGGTTTGCCGTGCGGCCCATGGCGGTAACGGACTCACTTTGGGTGAGCCGATAATCGGAGAAAGGCATCCCTGGAGGAGTTCCCTGATCGGATCCGGACCCGGATGGGTTTTGTGAGCTGTCACCCGCGGCCTGCCTCCTGTCGAGATTTGGGGGGTTTATTTCCACAGCGCGAAGTTGCTCAGTCTGAGGCGCTGATGGTTCCTGCTGAGCGTAGGAGTTTATCCAACATAGCAGAGACAGCAGAACCATCAGGACTATCAGTAAGCCCCGTGGGAGACGTTGCAGATTGTTCAGTGCCATCATGGGTTCACCGTTCGAGTAAGGTGAATGGGAGACGTACAATTCCCACCAAGAGACTTTGCGGCTCCACAGGGGGATATCGGTTCTCTGCTACCACAGCCGGAGGCACCTGGTTTTGACATGAACTTGACGGCTGCCTCGATTCAGAAGGCATCGTTGCAGGTGCGCATGATGAATTCCTGGGCTCCTCAGGAGGAAATACCGTCTCGATGAGTCTGAAAGGGGCTGCCACAAGCGCACCCGCTAGGGCCACAGTACTGGTTATGATCGGCCTGATTGGCCCAGGATCAAGCACCTTCATCGGGAGGAAACCAGAGGATTCCGGCACAGAACCCTTTGATTTTACCGCACCGGTTTTCTGCGAAGGCCATCCAGCAGGCCCGCAAGGTCCTGATGGAAAGGGCTGGAGAACCGATCTATGTAGATAACCGGGAAACTGCTGTACGGTATGTCCCAGGCTGCCGGAGGCTTGACCGCATGGGTTAACGGAGGGCGGCAGGCCTCCGGCCGTTGCAGCGGATCCTGAATGAACTGCCGGAAAGGTTATCGCAATCATCGCCAACACAGCGGCATCAAAAACAACCTTCAGGAGTTTTTTTTTCATGCGTTTATCTCCTTATGTGTCCTTGTACAAAATTTGTCCTCGTGAAATCCCGCAGACTGTGCCTCGCTTTGGGATCCCGGTCTCTCCTCTTGACGTAAATTCTCCTGATAAGGGATCGACACAGCGTTATGGGACAACGCACCCAAACAGGCAAAAATAAAAAAACCCTCCACCTCAAGAACGGCGGAAGGGTCTCTTCTGACACCTCACCCGCCCGCGCAGGCTTAAGAGGCGAGAATAAAACAGGGTGTTCTGGCTTCCGCTTCTCTCTAGTCCACACACCTTCCCGGCAAGGAACCTGCCAGTGGCACAATCGTGTGTTTCGTCTGCGGTTACAGCTGCGGGGCAGCGGCGGTCTCTCACCGCCTTCCCCTGGTTCATTCGTCGTTTAGCTATGTCGATAAAATCGTCGTAACGTTAGCAATGCAGATTCAGAGTTGTCAAGCATTATTTTGTTGTTTTCGTTTGGTCGTCCGCCTCATTTTTGATATATTTCGTCAGTTGTTTTAGCAGAGCTAACACATCATCGTTGAATATTAGATCTACCGAAAAGGACTTGCTATGCCAGGATGCAGTGACATTAAGAAGGTTATGATCATAGGCTCTGGCCCAATCGTTATTGGGCAGGCTTGCGAATTCGATTATTCTGGGACTCAAGCATGTAAGGCTTTGAGAAAACTCGGGTATGAGATTGTTCTCGTGAACTCGAATCCAGCCACGATCATGACTGATCCTGGAATGGCAGACTTCACCTATGTCGAACCGCTCAATCTGCAAACCATGGCGGAGATTGTGGCTAAGGAAAGGCCTGATGCACTCCTTCCTAACCTCGGTGGCCAATCTGGATTGAACCTCTCATCCGAACTCGCCCGTTCTGGGGTACTAGACAAATATGGCGTTAAAATTATTGGCGTCGAAGTGGATGCGATTGAAAGAGGAGAGGACCGCATTGCCTTCAAGGACACGATGAATCGTCTAGGTATAGAAATGCCCATGAGCGATCCGGCATATACCGTGGACGAGGCGGAACGAATCGCCGATCGTCTGGGATACCCGGTGGTTATCCGTCCGGCTTACACAATGGGCGGTACCGGGGGAGGTTTGGTGTACAATGTAGAAGAGTTACGTCTAATAGCAGCCAGAGGCATTGCCGCAAGCCTCGTCGGACAAATTCTGGTTGAAGAATCCGTTCTTGGATGGGAAGAGCTGGAATTGGAGGTTGTAAGAGATTCCAAGAACCAGATGATCACCGTCTGTTTCATTGAGAATGTCGACGCCATGGGAGTTCATACCGGCGACTCTTTTTGCACGGCACCGATGCTCACCATAGATGAAGGACTGCAGACAAGGCTTCAAAAATATTCCTATGATATCGTAGAGGCTATTCGCGTCATCGGTGGAACAAACATTCAGTTTGCCCACGATCCAAAAACGGGCAGAGTTGTTGTTATCGAGATAAATCCACGCACGTCCAGATCCTCAGCGTTGGCGTCAAAAGCCACGGGTTTTCCCATAGCCCTCATTTCAGCCATGCTGGCCGGCGGCCTCACTCTCGACGAAATCCCTTACTGGCGTGAGGGGACTTTGGACAAATATACTCCGTGGGGAGACTACGTGGTAGTTAAGTTCCCCCGATGGGCATTCGAGAAATTTCCGAGCGCAGAGGACAAACTGGGGACCCAGATGAGGGCGGTTGGAGAGGTTATGTCCATTGGCAAGACCTACAAGGAAGCTTTTCAAAAGTCCATCCGATCATTAGAGAATGGGCGCTATGGTCTCGGATTTGCCAAAGACTTCCACCAACGACCTCTGCGCGATCTCCTCGCCATGCTCTCTGAACCTTCCAGTGAACGACAATTCATCATGTATGAAGCGCTCCGGAAAGGGGCTTCCATCCATGATCTCTATCGGATAACACACATTAAGCCCTGGTTCATCGATCAAATGAAACAGCTTGTGGATCTCGAAGTGCGGTTGCTTCAGTATGAGGGGCGGGTTCTCCCGGATGCGCTTTTGGAAGAGGCCAAGAAAGACGGATTCTCGGACCGCTATCTAGCTGGTTTGCTTTGCACCAATGAAAGTACGATAAGAAATCAGAGACTGGAATTGGGTCTTGCCCAAGCTTGGGAGCCTGTCCCTGTAAGCGGAGTTGAGAATGCAGCGT
>JAUPKT010000565.1 GCA_030837305.1 Thermodesulfobacteriota bacterium | reverse complement strand
TACCCAATAGGAAGGTCTTCACGTTCATGCCTTAAGCGTTAGTCTATCTGAACAACTGTTATTGGGAATACTGAGTCATCTTCTCGTTGATGCCGGGAGTACTCTACGACAAGCTTCTTCGATGATTTAGTTTGTCGCCGTAATTCTTGACTTCTGTAGAAGAATGAAGTACGTCAAAAAAGGGGGATAATATATAACTCTTTGGGCTCTCTGAAGAAATTCTGTTTGCCAATCTTCCAGCAGGTAAAACTGTCCAGAATATCCAGCTGACGCACCATTAGCTGCAGAGCGATGGTTTCTGACATTCGTTCGGGGATGACTTACAAACAATTGATGGAAAAACAAACGTTTTTTAGGAGAAATAGCACAATATTTTCAAGAAACCGTCAGACCAAAATATCTTAGCGAGTTAAAATGGTACGTGAACATTTGTTCATGAAAAATCAAGTATCAGGAAAGAACGACAATTACATAGAAACCCATTCGACCAGTTTCTTTTTGAACAGAGAGGTCATTGATTTCACGGTAGTGCGACGGTAAGGAGGGAGCCCTCATGGAAGAGATGTTTGAAATCGAAAGAAGGGGTCATGTAACAGTACTGAGTACAAGTGAAAGTCTGAAAGCGAATACAGCCCCTATCCTAAGGAATGCGGTGAAGAAACTGTGTTGCGAATACCGTACGAATTTAGTCATAGACATGCGAAAAATGCCGTCCATAGATAGTGCGGGTTGCGGAGCACTGGTGTCCTCGCTAAGAGGGGTGCGAATCAGTGACGGCGAGATAAAAATTGCCGGACCCAATGAAAGGGTACTTGATACATTGAAATTGACCAAACTGGACAGGGTTTTTGAAATATACCAAGACCTCGATGAGGCGATAAAATCATTCTCTGGACCTCTAATGTGATAGAAACTACAGACATGGAAATAAGAAATCTAATATATCTCTAAACTCGTACCTCTAGTGGGCGTCCAGGATCTCACGAACTGTCTGGAGCAGCTCTCTCGTGTTGTACGGTTTCTCGACAAACCCTTTCGCACCCAGGGCCTCAGTATCTTTGAGGGTTTCAGAATTAGAATAACCACTCGCCATAAGAACTCTGGCATCAGGGGCACGGAGAAGAATTTCCTTCAGGCAGGTTGTTCCGTCCATCTCAGGCATAATAAGATCCAAAATGATCAACGAGATTTCTTCGCGATGTGCCTCATAGATTTCCAACGCCTCGCGACCATTCTCAGCAGTGATCACCTTATATCCGAATTCTCCCAGAATAGCTGAACAGAGGTCTCTCAGCACTTCCTCATCGTCCACCAGGAGAATAGTCTCTGAACCCCCTTGGACGGGCACGTCTTCTGTTACGGATTCTTCTCTGTCGGCAGCCTCGGCGCAAGGGAAATACATCTTGAATATTGTGCCTTGGCCAAGCTCGCTGTGACAGGTGATGTGACCTCCGTGTTGTTTTACAATCCCGTAAACTATTGCGAGTCCCAGACCTGTCCCCTTGCCGACTCCCTTAGTGCTGAAAAACGGATCAAAGATACGAGCCATTGTGGCCTCATCCATTCCTTGACCTGTGTCAGAGATGCTCAGCATCGCATACCTACCCGGTTTCACCTCAGGATGCATGAGAGAGTAAGGGCGATCCAACTCCACCGTCTTCGTCTCAATGGTCAATGTTCCGCCATCAGGCATGGCATCCCGGGAGTTCACGCCAAGGTTCATGAGAATCTGATTAATCTGTGAGGGGTCTGCCTCAATCGGCTCTAAGTCACCGTTAAGACGAAGGTTTATTCTAATAATTTTCGGAATAGTTCGAGAGAGCAGCTTCTGGAATTCAACAACCTCATGATTGAGATCCACTGGACGGAACTTTGGCTCAACCTTCCTGCTAAAGGTGAGTAGGTTTCTAACGAGATCTGCACCCCTCCGTGCGGCGGTATGTATTTTTCTCAGGCTTTCACGCTGTGATTCACTCTGTTCCTTGGCGGCTAACAGAAGCTCACTATATCCGATCACGACCTGGAGCAGGTTGTTGAAGTCATGAGCTATGCCCCCCGCAAGGGTTCCTACTGCCTCCATCTTTTGAGCTTGGAGCAACTGGGATTCGAGATTCTTACGTTCAGTGATGTCGAGTGAGACGTTGGCCAGGTATACCGGTTCTTTTGAAGCGGGGTCTTGGATCGTGAAAGCAAGTGCATGTACGTCCGTTAATTTACCTGTTTGAAGGTTGAGATATTGCAGATCACCCTCCCAGGCATGATGCTTCATGAGTGTCGGAAGGAGTTCGGTCCGAACTTTGGTTTTTAGGTGATCAGGGATAACCTCCATTATGTTCATCTGTCCAAGTTCTCTTGGGTCTATACCGAGCATTCTGGAGCCCGCTTCGTTGAGAAAGATCATTGTTCCGTCTAGGGCGGCAAGGTTCACCAATTCAGTGGAATGTTGGACCACCGACGCGAGTTTTTGCAGTTCCTCCTCAAACCGCTTGCGCTCGGTAAAATCCCTGACTATACCCCTGTATCCGAGAATGTTTCCGTCTATGGTTCTTCTGACGGTTGCGGTGAGCAAGCAGTCCATCTCTGATCCATCTTTTCTTATCAACCTCAAGTAAAAGTCCCTAATGGAGCCTTGTTTCTCGACTGCGTGTTGGAAACGTTTTCGGTCTGCCGGACTAGCATAGGTCTTTGTGACGCTGGTTCCCAACATCTCCTCCTTCCTGTAACCGAATAGATCGAAGAAAGATTGATTGGCATCAATAAGCGTACCATCCACTTCCGTGACAAATATTCCGTCGATGGAATCCTCGAACAAACTACGGTACTTCTCTTCACTTTCCCTTATAGCTTCCTCCGCCTGCTTGCGCTCAGTAACATCGTCGTAAATCACGACCAGATCTCCTGATGGAAGCTTGTATATGAAGTTGTCCCGCCAACCCTCACGGTCTGCGTCTGTATAGTAAAAGGGGGGTAGATGTTCTGACACGCCCGTCCTGTGCACCCTTTGGAGGGCAGCCAATAGCCCGGTTTTGGACATGTTCGGAAACTTGTCGAGGAGCCTTCGCCCAATCAACTCATCCTTTTTTATTCGGCTTATGCCCTCGGCGGAAGGGTTAAAATCTACAAACGAGAAATCCCTCCCACTATCCTCGGCGCTGAACACAGCTACTCCGCTTTTCATGTAACTAAACATGGCCCTGTAGCGCTCTTCGCTCTCGCGCACAGAGTTTTCAGCCATTACTCGGCTAGTGATGTCTTCAGATGTCATCAGATCTTCGCCAGAATCCAAACTAACCGGCCTAAAATGGATAACTTTTTCTGTGCCATCCTTGCAGGTCACTGTAAAAATTCTGGGTCGACTTTGGGCTCCATCACCCCCTCGCCGATCCTCGATCCATGCTGCAATAACCTCCTTCCTGTATGTAGCATCTGGATAGGCTTTTCCGAACCATGCCCTGCCGTTCTTAACTTCGTTCAGGTCGTAACCGAACATCTCGATGAACTTTGGATTTGCATAAGCAAATGTCCCGTCAGATTGGATAACCACCATCCCGAACGGAGAATTCTCTGCGAGCCTTTCAAACTTTTGTTTCTCAAGCCTGAGCCTTTCTTCCGAACGCCTCAGATCGACGGTACGTTCCTCAATGCGAAACTCAAGATCCTGACCTGCTTGCTGCAATTGGTTTACCAGCGCGGTCTTCTCCATCTCTAAGCTCAAGACCGAGACTATCATGCTGTGAACCGACCTCCCCAGCCCAATCATGGATGCGGCATAGAGTAGTACGACAAGACCAAGCAGACTATAAATTTCACCACCTTCGTAGAAGAACCGTCCCGCTAGGGGAAGAGCCGTGAGCAACACCGAGGACACGTAGCAGTAGGTAACCGGGGCGTGTGAAACCGCAACACTCGCCGTCACGCCAGCAACGAAAGCGCTAATCACGAACTGGTTGAGAACCC
>JAUPKT010000072.1 GCA_030837305.1 Thermodesulfobacteriota bacterium | reverse complement strand
GCGCCCCCAGAGTTTCCAAATCGGATTCCCTGTACAGACCCCGGTGGTTGCGTGACCTGTCATAAGGACAACGAATCGATGGATCCTTCCCATGCCTTCTCGTGCAGCGCCTGCCATGGAGGAAATCCGGCAGTTCAAGACAAGCCCGGGGCTCACGAGGGTCTGATCCCAGATCCCGGAGACTTGGACGTCGTGCAAAAAACCTGCGGCAGGTGTCATCCCGAAGAGGCCAGGAGAGTTCGACGATCTTCCATGGCACTAGCCCCGAGGATGATCAACCACACGAGATTTGCTTTCGGAGCCCAGGCATCACCCTCGGCTGCTTATCTCACGAGATCGATGGATTCAGTTGAGCAAATACCTCGATGGGAGGAGTCCAAGAATATCGGTGACGATCTTCTTAGAAGGTCTTGCCTCAGATGTCATCTTTTTACAAACGGTTCCGAACGCCCGGGTGAGCTACGAGGTCGGGGTTGCTCGGCATGTCATGTTCCATATCCCAACGATGCAAAGACGAAGACAGGATTCCACGCCATCGTCAGAGATCCGGGAGTGACGCCCTGTCTCAAATGCCACAATTCCAACCATGTTGGGGCTGATTTTGTGGGACTGTTTGAGAAGGATTATCACAGAGGATTCCGATCCCCATTCGTAAGAGGTCGGCTGGCAGAAACCATTTACGGATCTGAACAGCACATGCTGTCGTCTGACATTCACTTCCGAAGTGGCTTGAAATGCTCGGATTGCCATACTTTGGATGAGATACACGGCACCGGAGAAGTCAACAAGGGACCCACGACCGGGGTTACGATTTCGTGCCGGGGATGCCATGTTACAGGGGATCACCCTGCTGTGATGAAAGATCCCAACGGTTCATTCAGACTCCTCAGAGGCGATAGACTTATCCCGTCTTGGAATCCCGAGAGCATTCCCCACAGCGTGGCGAGCCACAAGAATCGTTTAAGATGCTCCTCGTGCCACGCAGCGTGGTCTTTTCAGGATTACGGTTTTCATCTCATGCTCGAGGAGAGACCCGACTATTGGAAATGGGCTCCCACGGCAGCGCAAAATGATCCCCAGGTCCAGGAAATATTGATGAGATCGGTAGGTACTTTTGTCGAGATGTTACCTCCTTCGGATGGCCCTAAGGCTCCGACACCGGAGGAAAAATGGCAAGCGCCTCTTGCCAAAGATTGGCTCAACGGGGAAAAGAGACCAGGGGCATGGTTCAGAGGTTACAGTTATCGGAGATGGTCGAATCCTCCCCTGGGAATAGATGGCAAGGGAGTTATATCCATCATGAGACCCATGTTCCAGTACGTTGTCTCTCATGTGGACTCAAATGAAAACCTCCTCCTCGATCGATGGATACCTCGTACGGGAGGGGGCAATCCCGCTCTCCTGTGGAATCCTTATTCTCCTCACACCATTACCAACCGTCCACGGATGTGCCATGATTGCCACGGAAGTTCCAAAGCAGCAGGTCTTGGAGAGGGTTTGCTGGACACCAAGAAGCGTCTATTTGTACCGGTTGTTCAACCCGAGAAAAAGCTGTCCGACATTCCCATACGGTGGGACGCGATGCTGGATCTCAGCGGTGATGTGCTTCAGAGCAGTGTTATTCCAGGTGCAGGCCCCCTGGATTATGCCACCATGCGTGGTCTTCTGGAACCCTCGCCGCTCCACAGATCAACATGGAACAAGTATTTAAGAGAAATCGGAAATCCCCGTCCTTGACAGCACATACAAAAAGTCGCTAATCTCACAACGATTTGGTCATTATCAGGCCGGCCAATACCAATTCGCATTCAGGGTGTTAGTTGTTCGGAGAAGTCGGCTGAATCAGTGCCCTTTGATTGCGAAAGGGTACAATAGCACGCACCGCCAGAGTTATCACATGAAATTAACATTACAAGAGGTTGAATACGTAGCTCTTCTCGGGCGACTTGCCTTAAACGATGAAGACAAAATCAAGTACATGAATCAGCTTGAAGACATCCTGAAGTATATGGAGGTGTTGTCAGAGGTATCTACCGACGATGTAGAGCCCATGGCGGGTCCCATTACGTTGTATACTCCATTGAGGCCCGATCTGGTTGCGCCCTCGTTGCCTTTGGAAGAGGCCCTCGCCAACGGTCCCTCCATTTCCGGTGAGTATTTTAGGGTACCACGGATCCTAGAATAGACAAGACAGATATGGTAAGCCGGAACTGGGGAACTTTAGATACCGGCAGATCAGCCACGATGTGGGTTCAAAGGATTTTGTCGGTGACCGTGTTCCTCTCACAGTAAACAATCTCCCGAGCGAGAAGCGCTCCAAGGAAGAACAGTGACTGAACTCTATGAAATGACAGCCTGGGAACTGGCGGAAGCGATGGCAAAGGGTCAGACCGGCTCTCTCGAAATCACCAAGTCCGTGTTGGAGCGCATGGAAAAGGTTGAGGGCCTCGTGCACGCCTATGTGACCATGGATCCTGAAAATGCACTTTCCATGGCCCGAGAGGCCGACAAGAGACGCAGCAATACCCCTGATGGTCTTCTTGGAATTCCCATCGCCATCAAGGACAATATGTGCATGAGGGGTCGGCGTACGACGTGCGGGTCCAAGATCCTGGCGAATTTCGTTCCACCGTATGATGCCACCGTCGTTGAATCAATCAAAGAAGCGGGAATGGTGATCCTGGGAAGCGCCAATATGGATGAATTTGCCATGGGATCCTCCACTGAAACCTCTTGTTGGGGTCCTACGCGAAATCCGTGGGACCTGGAATGTATTCCCGGCGGATCAAGCGGAGGCTCCGTTGCTGCGGTCGCGGCAGGAGAGGCGATTGTTGCCCTTGGTTCGGATACGGGAGGATCTATTAGACTACCGGCCGGCTTTTGTGGGGTCAGTGGCATGAAACCCACGTATGGGTCGGTGTCCCGCTACGGACTGGTAGCGTATGCATCTAGCCTTGATCAAATAGGCCCAATCGGTAGGGACATACGCGACATTGCCCTTATATCAAACCTCATATGCCGCCATGATCCGAGAGATTCCACCTCGGTCCCCAAAGAGCATCCGGACTTTACCAAGTTCCTTGATAAAGCTGTTTCCGGGATGAAATTGGGATTGCCGAGAGAATTCTTCGGTAAATTGGAAGATCCTGACGTAAAGAGGGTCATGGGTGACGCCCAGGAGGTGTTTCGAAGCCTCGGGGTGAGTTTCGTGGATCTCTCTCTGCCTCATCTGGATTATGGTATCGCAGCCTATTACGTCATTGCTCCTTGCGAGGCATCGTCGAACTTAGCTCGTTATGATGGGGTGAAATACGGCCACAGGTCTGCAAGCTTTAGCAGCATGATCGATATGTACTGCCGCAGCAGAGCTGAAGGTTTTGGATCGGAAGTCAAGCGACGCATCATGTTGGGCACCTATGCTCTATCCTCTGGGTATTACGACGCATATTATCTCAAGGCGGCCAAAGTCAGGAGTCTCATCACGAGCGACTTTAAGGCAGCGTTCCAGGAGTGTGATGCAATTCTGTCCCCCGTAGCCCCCACGCCTCCCTTCAAGATTGGCGAAAAAATAGACGATCCAATCCAAATGTACCTCACTGATGTCTTTACGATTCCCGTAAACATGGCAGGTCTTCCCGGCTTGTCGGTGCCCGGCGGTTTCTCGGC
>JAUPKT010000564.1 GCA_030837305.1 Thermodesulfobacteriota bacterium | reverse complement strand
TCCCCACTTCTTTGGGCGATAGCCCCATGGGGCATGCATCCATACACCAACCGCAATGGATACACGGGCCCTGGTCTCCGAGGTCAGTCTCCGAGCTATTGAGAAACAGTACTCCGGATGTGGTTTTCACAACGGGAATATCAATGGATGAGACGGCAAATCCCATCATCGGGCCACCCGATACTATTTTAACGAGGTCTTGTGTTCCTCCAAGATATGCCGCTACATCAGAGAGGGCAGTGCCGATCTTTACCTTCAGATTGGCCGGTCGAACCAACGCCCTGCCTGAGAAAGTAACAACTTTCTCGTAAAGAGGTTTGTTGATCACAGCCGCTTCGAAAATCGCCAACGTGGTTGATATGTTCTGAACGATAACGCCTACGTCGAACGGCAATCCGCCTCCGGGCACTGCCCGCTTGAGAAGAGAAAAGATGAGCTGTTTCTCAGAGCCCTGGGGATACTTGACGGTGAGTCCCTGAACGTGAATGGCAAGATCGTCGTCTTCGGGTTCCTGCTGCACTGCTTTGTTCATTGCATTTATGGCATCAGGTTTGTTCAATTCGATGCCGATGACACAGTTCCTAATTCCCAGAATTCTCAAAATGATCTTCACACCCTGGACTATCTTTTCGGGGGATTCCAGCATGATGCGATGGTCCGTAGTCAAATAAGGCTCGCATTCAGCGCCATTAAGAACCAGGGTGTCAATCTTTGCCGTGGGAGGGGGGGAGAGCTTCACGTGAGTCGGGAATCCGGCGCCTCCAAGGCCTACGATACCGGCTTCCTTGACCTTCGCCAGGAGTTGTTCCCTGGTCAGCTTTTCCCAATCAACAACTTCATAGCTCTTGTGCGGGGCTGAAGGATCTCTATCAATGACAATTGCGTCGCATCGTACCATGGTAGGGTGGGGGCGCGTCTCGATGGATTTGACCACGCCGGTAACGCTGCTATGAATCGAAGCCCCTAATCCTTTTTCGACCGTCGCTATGACCTCACCCTCCTCGACTTCCTGTTTCTTCTTGACTATGGGCTGGGCCGGCGCACCGAAGTGCATTGAGAGGGGCAAAAAAACCTGATCCGGCGCCGGCATTTCTTCAATTGCCAAGTGTTGAGTCAGCTCCTTATGCTCATCGGGATGTATCCCGCCTTTGGGAAATGTGAATCCAGCCATGGTTCCCCTTGGTAAATTGGTAATTTTCAATAAATCTCGTTATGATTCGAAACACATGTCGACGTCCCACTCCAACGCTTGCAGCGTCAAACACCCAACTGTTGTTCGTGCTGATTTGCGTTTTCTTAGAGTACGGTAGAGAATACCGTTCGAAACGTGACATATTAAGTATAGTGCTCAACAATAATATGCACCCACTTTTGTGTCAAGAAGATATTCCCATGCGTTTGGGCACTTTTATAAAACCGCTTCCTCGCATTTTTCCATGGGGATAGCTATTGTCAAAACAAGTTGTCCGCGACCGCGCGAAGGTTTATGCTTTCGACTATTTCGTAATCGGAGAGAAGATGAATGTCAGTTTTACCCAACGAGATTGAGGAGAGGATCCTGCAACGGATAGATAAACCTGGATGGGTGGCTACTCGAGGCTTGGTCAGCGAACCAGACGACCCCTCCGCCCAGCATGAATACGGCATGATCGAAGATATCATGAAGAGTTTGGCACATCGCGGAACGGTTCAGCTTTGGCGTATTACACTATTGGATGGGGGGCAATCGTATTTGGCTGCGGCCCGCCCGGAAATAAAACTGGACAAGGATCTCGAACAAAGGGGCGCATGGGCAAGAGCCGAGAAGTATGTTCTTGAAGAATGAAAACTCTCCTTGACAGATCCATATACGAAGACTTCACCCGTACACACCTCACGAGGGCTCGAAGCTTCATTTGGATTGCAACGGCAAATATCAAGGCTACCGGATTGCTCCTAGGAAATACGTTCGTATCTTTCCCTGATTTCATGGCGATCATGGTCAACAGAGGGATAAATTTTCGGATCATCCACGCGGAACTACCTTCCGGCCCTTTTCGAGAGCGGTACGAACGACTAGATGAAAAGGGGGGGCTTAGTTCGGGCGTAGAGTTCTTGCATTGTATCAGAATGCACTCCAAGATCTTCATAGTTGACGGCATTGCGGCGCTGGTGGGGAGTCCAAACCTTACAGGAGCCGGCATCGGTGCCAAATCCGCTCATAAGAGAAACTTTGAGATCGCTTTCCTTTTTGAGCGGGACGAGACCAGGGTGTTTGTGGAATATTTTGACCAACTGTGGATGGGTGCCCGATGTGCTGCTTGTGGGCTCCGGGATATTTGTCCGGCCCCAGCCTCCTGATTGTCCAAGTCCAATAGCTTGGTCGCGCCGGCCTGTCGCTATGATCACAGTCCCAATTAATAGATCACTTGGAATATGACAAAGAAACCTTTTTGGTGTTCTCCAACCACGGAGGTAAACCGGCTCTTGCCCAGGGACAACTGCCCATGGGATATCGAAAGACCAATACCCCACGGCAGTCTATTCTCGGACAATCGGCCGGATAAACCCATCATCAAGAGGGTTTGAGTTCCGGAATGCCGGCAAACAGCTCCAAGGCTTCTGGATTTAGGAGGGCATCCCGGTTTGTAACCGGCCTGCCCTCAATCACGTTTCTGACGGCAAGCTCGACCTTTTTCCCATTCAGTGTCACCGGGATGTCTTCAATTGCCAGGATGAGTTCCGGTACATGGCGTGGAGTAGTGTTTTCTCTAATAACTTTCTTTATCTTATTTCTGAGAGCGTCATCGAGGGCAAACCCGGCTGCCGTCTTGACGAACAAGATCACCCTGACATCGTTGTCCCAGTTTTGCCCCACTACGATGCTGTCGGCTACCTCTTCCAGAGCCTCCACCTGTCGATAAATTTCAGCAGTCCCAATCCTGACTCCTGATGGATTAAGGGTTGCATCGGAGCGGCCGTATATCTTTACGCCTCCGTGCTCCGTAATCTCTATGAAATCTCCGTGATGCCACACGTTGGGAAATGCTTCGAAGTAAGCGCTCTTGTACTTCACGTTTTCCGGATCATTCCAGAAATAAATTGGTTGCGAGGGAAAGGTAGCAGTACAGACCAACTCACCCTGCTGCCCAATTACCGGTTTTCCAGAGTAGTCATAGGCCTCGACCTTCATGGCAAGACCTCGGCATTGGAGTTCTCCCTCGTAGACAGGCAGGATGGGACATCCGAGTGCAAAACACGACACGATATCCGTCCCTCCTGAAATGGACGCCAAATCAATATCTTCCTTGACATCACGATAGACAAATCGAAAGCTCTCCTCTGACAGCGGAGATCCCGTTGAGCACATGGTCTTGAGGGCAGACAGGTCGTAATTCTCTCTCGGCTTTAAGCCCGCTTTTTCAACAGCAGCAATGTAGCGTGCGCTCGTTCCAAATATCGTCATTTTTTCGTCTTGGGCGAGCTGAAAGATTGCCCCTGGATCGGGGAAAAAAGGCGAACCGTCGTAGAGAATGACGGTTGCCCCGACTGCAAGTCCGCTGACGAGCCAGTTCCACATCATCCAGCCACAGGTCGTGAAGTAATAGATCTTATCCTCTCTCCTCAAGTCGCCATGGAAGAGGTGTTCTTTCAAATGCTGAATGAGCGTGCCTCCGGCACCGTGCACCATGCACTTGGGTAAGCCAGTTGTACCCGACGAGTACATGATGTATAACGGGTGGTCGAAGGGAAGCTGCTCAAACTGTATCTCCGCACCCGGATCTCTCAAGACAAAATCATCATAGTGTATTGCCTTGGGCACATGCCCTATGGCCGCGCGTTGTTGAGTGTATGGGATGACGACCACTTTTTCGATGCTTGGCAATTCCTTGAGGATCCCGCTGATTCGATCAAGAGAGTCGTGGGCCTTTCCGTTATAGAAATAGCCATTGGCAGTGAACAGAACTTTGGGTTCGATTTGTCCAAACCTGTCCAAAACGCCTTTGATGCCGAAATCAGGGGAACAGGACGACCATATGGCTCCTATGCTGGTGGTGGCGAGCATTGCAACGACTGTCTGGATCATATTGGGCACATAGCCGGCGACTCTGTCGCCCCGGGAAACCCCTGTATCACGTAGTGCTTTTGCCATTCCGGCAACTTCCGCGTAGAGCTGGGCGTAAGTCATCCGTGCAGTGGGCTGTCCCTCTCCTTTGAACACCATGGCCACATGATCATCTCGATACCGGAGGAGATTCTCGGCAAAATTCAGACGAGCACCTTGAAACCATTTTGCGCCAATCATGCTTGGAGAATCTTGAAGCACCTTTTCATACGGTTGAGACGCTATGATTCCCCCAAAATCCCAAACCGATGCCCAGAATTCTTCACGATGCGAGATGGACCATTCGTATAAGCTGGAATAGTCATTCAATGCGAGGCCATACTTCTTGCTGACAGCATTCATAAAGCGTGTGATATTGGCATCCTGTACTCTCTTTTGAGACGGTCTCCACAAAGGCTCCATTGCGAATCCTCCTTGCTAATAAAGCGAGCCGGCAACTTTGTCGAATTCCCGCGATGTTGGGACCATCATCCCAGGTGTCCCTGCCACGAGCGGCTGATCAGGGCTCTTCAGTTTGAGGGGAACTGATCCATAGCGCCGCAACGTGCCAGGGGATGAGGTCTTCTTTATTTGATCCAATCCGCCGGATATTTCTGTCCAGGTTGTTCACCAAGTTTTTCCTTTAGACGAGGGAGGCCCTTGCGTTTGAATTCGTCTCTCGGGGCCTTTGGGATTCGCCTATTGAGTATAGATTCCGAGCGCAATCTCCGGCCTATGGTCTTTTCCAACATGGTCCCCAGGTCCAAAAGGCGATCGACATCAATTCCTGTGTCGACACCCATTTCGTCCATCATCACCACCATATCTTCGATGTTCTGCAGGCCCACCACGTTAGGATCCCT
>JAUPKT010000563.1 GCA_030837305.1 Thermodesulfobacteriota bacterium | reverse complement strand
GATGAGGACGTCGTTATCTTCTATAACGGTGTTTGGTCCCGGGTTGAAAACCATCTGCCCGTTTGCTTTCTTAATGGCTATGACGATCAGATTAAGGTCCTTTCTTATATCTGTTTCGATGAGTTTCTTGCCGCTGTAGACCGAGTTTTCAGCAACTCTTACCTCCTCGAGTTCCACGTTGAGTTCGCTGTAATCCATTGCAACTTCAAGAAAACTCATTACATGGGGTTTGAGGATCCCCATGACCATTCTCATGCCTCCGATGCGGTAGGGGCTGATTACCCTGTTTGCGCCTGCCCGCAGGAGCTTCTTCTCTGCGTCTTCCTCGCCGGCTCTGGCAATAATCTCTATGTCGGCATTGAGTTCTCTGGCGGTGAGGACGACGTAGACATTTTCCGCATCAGAATTTAACGCAGAAACAAGGCCCCTGGCAGTCTTGATTTTCGCTGCGACGAGCACATCTTCGTCAGTGGCATCTCCAGGAGAAAGGAAAAAGCCTGCCTCAGTTATTTTGTCTTGAACTTCGATTTTGTTTTCTACCACGACAAAAGGTATGCCTCGGGCATGGAACTGTTGGCATACGAACGAGCCCATTCGCCCGAAACCGCATACGACGTAATGGTCCTTTATTCTCTCTATGGCTTTCATGGAACGTCGCCTTTTGAATACTTTTTCGACTTCTCCCTCGATCAGCCACCGACTGGCAGTTACCAGCGCATGTCCAAATATACCAATCCCCATTACGATAAGGATTATCGTAAAGACTTTGCCATCCCGGGTCAACGGATGGACCTCCCCAAACCCAATGGTCGTTAAGGTGATTACCGTCATGTAAAGCCCATCAAGAATCGGCCAACCTTCGATTGAGTGATATCCCACTGTGCCTGTGAGAAGTACCACTAGTATGCTCAGGACGAGCCGGATCAGCTTTTGAGTTGACGGCAATTAGTCACTCCGTGGAATCCGATGAGAGAAAAACTAATTATTTGAAACAAAGTGCAGTGCATTTGAGAGCAGCCCGTAGAAACTCGGTCGAGGGTGATTTGACGTAACCTGTTCGTAGAGCCAGCCTATATGACACAGGCAGTTTCCACAAAAAAGAAAGCGCCAGGAGTAACCAAGAAACCACGAATGCTCTTCGTAGCGTTCCGTGTGAGTGACTACGTTTTCACATTGGTTGAACGTCATGAAGTTGCATCGTAGTCCAGCAGGATTGACATGGGAGTGGTTAAACGCGCCGTTCAACTGGATTGCGTTTTCGGAACTCGTGAAGAACGTGCCGCATTGCACACAGTAAAATCTCTTGAAATCACCGCCCTGGCGATGGTTGCCAAATTTCACATAGACGAGCATTTCTCACGCAGAAATTACTTCTTTTTCGCTCTGGATCCTCGAAAAATCCGGGGGGATTCCGACCATTTTCGCTGCATGGTCGACTCTCTTGCAATCGGGGCACAACTTCCTATCAAAGGCGTCCTCTGGCGCTCCAACCAGTCTTTCCACGTGCTTGAGAAGCACCTTTGAAATGTAGTAGGCACCGCATCCCTCGCACTTTTCCATTTTTATTCGGTTAATAACGGTACCGCTCATGAGGATCAGTCGTTCGCCCCCCTTGTCTACCATTTGTAATGCGCCGGTTGGACAGATGTTCACACAGGAGCCACACCCGATGCATTTAGGGAGTCCATGAACATAGTCTTTCAGGATTAGCGAACTCTCACCTGCATGATGAAATCTAATTGCCGACACCCCGAGTCTATCACGGCACACTTCGACGCATTTCCCACACCGTTCACAAATGTCGCACCGCATGCATCTCTTGGCTTCTTGTTTTGCGGCGATTTCATCGAGTCCTAATTCCACTTGGTCAAAGGTGTGCATCCTCCTATCCAAGTCTATCAAAGGAATTTCTTGGCGCTGAATAAAGGCTTTTTCGTGGTAATCTATTACGATGGGCCTCACCATATCGCGTGGTCGTGGAGCGGCCCTAAGCGGCAATGATTGTCCGCGGAGATATAAGTGTATGGCGCGAGCCGCTCGCTTGCCCCCGCCGATGGCTTCAACGACTGTTTTGGGGCCCGTCACGGCATCCCCGCCCGCAAAGACATCATCAACACTGGTTTGCTGATTATGAGATCTCACCTTGATTGTCTCCCACTTAGTGAGGTCCAAGTCTCCAAGACCGGGATAATGTCTTATGTCGGGTCTCTGGCCAATGGCAGCGATGACTGCTCCAACCGGCATTTTGTATTCAGAGCCTTCAATGGGTATGGGTCTCCTTCTGCCGGTCTCGTCCGGTTCACCGAGAGATGCCATGGCACATTCCAGGAAGTCTATCTTCCCGTACGTGCCGATAATCCTCGACGGTATTGTCAATTGATGGACGTGGATACCCTCCTCAGCCATTTGAATGATTTCTTCGAAGTGAGCCGGCATTTCAGATCTCGTTCTTCGATACACAATGCTTACAGACTGGGATCCAAGTCGCACGCATGTCCGTGCCGTGTCTATAGCGGCGTTGCCTCCGCCGACGATGGCCACACTGTTGGCAGGTTTCACTCGTGGACCAAACGCGACGTCTTTCAAGAAAGTGAGCGCACTTATTACTTGTGGATACTTGTCTTCTCCTTCAATGCCCAGTTTCAGGCCCTCCCAGGCGCCTATGCCGACAAAGAAGGCCTTGTAGCCCTGTTGCCTCAGGTGGTCCAACGTGAGATCCGGCGTGCCGACGGGCGTATTTACAACTATTTCCACCCCCATGGATTTGATCGCCTCGATCTCCGTCCTT
>JAUPKT010000071.1 GCA_030837305.1 Thermodesulfobacteriota bacterium | reverse complement strand
TGAACCAATACGCTCCCGCCGTGTGCCTCTGCTATTTTCCTTACATTTCCCAGACCCAGTCCAATCCCTCCAGGTTTCTGGCTGTAGAAAGGATCAAAGACGTAAGGCAATTTCTCCTTGGCTATTCCGGGGCCGTCGTCGGCTACTGCTATGTCATTCCATCTCCGTCCATTATCAAATGAAATGAGGGATGTTATGAAGATTCGGCCTCCTCTATGGAGGACCTCGAGCGAGTTGAGCAACAGGTTCACCAATGCCTGTTCTATTCTCTCGGGATCGGCAAAAATCTTTTTCATTTCCGAACTCAGCCGAATTGTGGAGCTGACCTCCTGGTATGCCATTCTCAGCTCCACAATGCTTAGGCAGCTCTTTATCAACCTGCGAGTATCCACCCACTCCTGTTTCAAACGAAAGGGAATTGTCAGGGCCATCATTTCAGTGACGCACCGTCTGATCTGGTCCACTTCCCGAAGAGTCGAAGCGATGAGCCTCACCTGGCCATGCTGCGTCAAGCCGGATTCAGAGAACATCTGAACATTCATTTTGATAGCGGTCAGAGGATTGTTGATCTCGTGAGCCAGCGAAGCAGCCAACTGTGCTAACGCATTGAGTTTCTCCGCCTCCCGAGTCTTGAATTCCAGTTCGACCCGTTCGCTCAAGTCTCTACAAACACCGATAGTCCCAACCTCACCGCCGTACGAAGAAACCTTGGCCATGATCTCCGTTGAAAGAGAGCGCCCGTCTCGATGAAGTCTAAAATATTCGAGGCGAGATTTCCCCGACAATCCAGCCCTGCTAGCTTCGTAAGCCTCGCGAACCGAATCTCTTGAATCAGGCGCCACAAAGTTCAGATAGCTCGAGCCCATAATTTCGCCGGATTCGTAACCATGCATTCGTGCAAAAGCATTGTTGGAATATGCAATGACCCCATCCACCAGCACGAAGTATCCGTCATTAATGTCTTCGACTAGTATCTTGTACTTGCGTTCAGATTCTGCCAGTTCTCGAGTCCGATGCGCAATTTGGCTCTCCAAGTAGTGGGCCTGATTTCTGAGAAACTTCTCGTGGAGATCTTGGAAGTACGCGCTGAATTGGGTTACAGTAGATACCATGCAATTATGGAGCCTCAGCAACACTTCCGGAAGATGCACAGGCTCAATGTTCGCGACAACCAGCGGGATGAGTGTTTCACGGTAACGCTCGAAGGCCCTCTGGACCTCCGACAGAGTGAACGACCCTTCAAGCCTCTTGCGTGCAATAAAATTCACGAATTCCTGCAATTCTCCCCAGGTATTCTCGACCAGAGCCAATCGGAATGCCCTGGCAGCCCTGTCCACCAAACTGCGCAATTCCTCCTCAGGTTCGTCAACGTATCTCGTGGTGTGGTCGGTAAGCATACGATGGGTCCACGTAGCAACGATTTCGTCGTGATATCGCGTCAACAATCCTGCTAAGTCCACAAGTTATACCCTCTTGGGAGCGCTGTCTGAGAACACCCTGTATTCTATGCGCCGTACTCCATGGACATTGTTTGACGAGACGGCGACCCGTTGGACTTCAAGGAGTTTCTCCGCCTATCATACGTGGATAGCCGTCGTGTTGCTATAAGATTTTCACGAAAAGTTGAAAGGATTTTGCAATTTGGTCGCGCACTCGATTCTCAACTTTTCCATTGTGTTTATGCCATTGGCCGCCGCAAAATATACAGCCCTGAGAAAAAACAAGAGATGATGTGTAATCTTTTTTCAATGTCTTCGGTCTTGCTGATCAAGGAATTTTTTCAACCCTCTTTCTGAAAACGCATCACCGAGTCAAAATCACTCAACGGATCTCGCTGTACTGCTTTCACACACTGAACTCCATGCATTAAGAAACGCGCCGATTCTGAGAGGTGGCATGATACTTGCTTTTCATGTCTGTGGCTTTATCCTCGTGCGTCAGAAACCCTGGATAAAGCGGCCCCAGGATATGGGCTTTTCGCACTTGAAAGCCGGTGTGCCTATGCGCATCTCTGAGGACCTGATCAGGGATTCGTCGCCGTCAAATCTACTAGGAGAGATATATGTCACCGATCTCCCCCACCGGCACCCAGAAAATTCTCGATTCCGTGGAGGTCTTGGATGTCTGAAACTGAATTTCCCCACGTTTTTGGTGAGGGCAACGTCGGCAAGTTCAACGTACGAAATCGTGTCAAGTATGCGGCTTGTTGCGTAAGCAATTTCAACACCCGCGATGGTTTCGTTTCAGACAGGGAATTTGCCCGGGACAGAGTGATAGCCCAAACCGGCGCATCCATTATGACCAACCAGGGCGCCTATCCCGATAAGTCTGGGGAAGGAAAAGCATATCACAGTCAGCTCTGCATCAATGACGACAAATACATTCCCGGCCTACAGAGAATCTCAAACCTGTTTCACGACCATGACGCGGTAGCCATTCAACAGATATTGCATGGAGGACGATATGGCGGCATAGATTTGGGATACTGCGTGCAGCCTTCGGACACGCCGCAAACTCTGAAGCACTTCCGCCCCCCCCGAGCCATGAGCAAAGAACACATCCAGAGAGTAATCGCCGATCATGCCGCAGCAGCCGAACGGGCCATCAAGGCAGGGTACGACGGCGTTGAGGTGACGAGCTTCCTTGGATACCTCATGAGCTGTTTCCTCTCCCCGTTTACCAACAAACGCACTGATGAGTACGGGGGATCTGTGGAAAAACGTGCACGATTCATGGTGGAAATCCTTGAAGCCCTCCGCAAGGCTGTGGGTCCGGAAAGACTCGTGATAATAAGGCTCAACGGCACGGAACTCATGGACGAATATGGCGGGAACACCGTTGAAGACTGCATGGAGATCATGAAGATAGCCTCAGAGTGCGGAGTCGACATGATCAGTATGGTTATCGGATGGCACGAATCAAGGCAGGGAGCATTAGGAAGAGACGTGAGCCGAACCGAATGGCTTCACTTAGCAGAAAAGGCAAAGAAACATATAGGGAACGTCCCATTAGCTTTCGGACCCCGCCTTTCCGATCCTTGGGAGGCGGACAAGGCCATTGCAAACGGAGTTTTTGATTTTTGGGAAATCTGCCGACCACTTCTGAGCGACCCTGAAATGATTCATAAGATCAAGAACGGCCAACCTGAGCGTGTAAAACCATGCATCGGGTGCATGCTTTGTCTGGCTAAGATGTTTTACGACCAGCCCTATATTTGCGCCGTGAATCCCAGGCTGGGCCATGAGATAGAACCTGAATACAGCATCACTCCTGCGGCCGTAAAAAAGAAAGTCATGGTGGCGGGCGGTGGACCGGCTGGTCTGGAAGCGGCGATTGCAGCTTCTCAAAGAGGCCATGACGTAACCATATTCGACGCTGCGGACAGTCTTGGGGGAGCACTGATTCCCTCTTCGAGAGATATCAGCGGAGGAGAGGTCCTCATGGAACTCCTCCAGTACTACCTGTACCGAATCCAGGATCTTAACATCAACGTCAGACTTAATACCGCGGTGGACCGTCGTGTCGCAGCGGAATTTGATCCTGATGTCGTAATCGTAGCCACAGGGGTCAGAGTGAAGAAGCCCGATATTCCGGGGATACAATCAGAAATTGTGTACGACGCGTGGCAGGCGTTGCGTAACGGTGAAATTATCAAGGGAGGACCCAATGTCGTGGTCCTAGGTGGCGGTAAAGTAGGCCTGACCGTGGCTGAAGTACTCGCAAAACAAGGAAAGAAACCCATCATTGTAGAATCAAACAAGCGCGTGGATCTTGACGTTTCTACTACCTTCAAATGGCGTCACAGCACCTTGGTCAAGCAGCTGAAAATTCAAGTTTTTACTGAAGCCAAGGCTCTCGCGATAGAAAATGGCTCCGTCAAGATCCGAGACAACGAAGGTAACGAGAAAAATTTGCCGGCCGATGCTGTAATCCTGGCCGGTCCACTAGAGCCAAATCAAAGCCTCGTGAACGATCTCGAATATTTTTGTGATGAACTCTACGTGGTCGGAGATGCTATGGTTCCGCGTAGCCTCTACAACGCCATACATGATGGCTACAGACTAGGCGTGCGAGTTTGAGGGCATTGGAGGAGGTGTCAAAGATGGAAGGTTTCATCGCGTGGCCAAGGGAATTTGCCCAAGAATATCGAAAGGCCGGATATTGGATTGATAAAACCATTCCCGAAGTAATGGAAGAAAGCTTCGTCAAATTCGGATCTCGCACGGCACTCATCACCTCTCAAGGCACCGAGTACACGTATGAGGAACTCGGTGCCCTATCTACTCGTTTGGCACTCCACCTCAAGAATCTCGGTTTGAGCCCGAGCGACCGACTTGTGCTCCAAATGCCCAACATTGCTGAAGTAGTTATTTCGTATTTGGCAACCCTCAAGGCGGGCGCCATTCCGATCATGGCACTTTCCGCCCACCGAGAGGCAGAGATCGGTTACTTCGCCGAATTGTCGGAAGCGAGGGCACTCGGTATTGCTGCTGATTGGAGAGGGTTTGATTACCAGGACATGGCAGCAAGTGTACAGGCCAAGAACCCAAATCTTAAAATGGTTCTCGTCACAAAGGGCACTCCCAATGAGGGCTATCATTCAATCGATGCCATGCTTCAAGATCCTATTGAACAGCGGGTTGACCCGAAAAGTCTCCCGCGCCCTGATCCAGATCTCCCCGCAGTATTGCTGCTTTCAGGAGGAACCACTGGAATCCCGAAACTCATACCGAGAACACACAATGACTACGTCTATAACTTCCTCCGTAACGCAGAGATATGCGAATTGGATGAAAACACTGTTTCACTCATAGCCATCCCCCAGGAACACAATTTTGCACTGGCCTGTCCAGGACTCATGGGTGTGCTCTCGAAAGGAGGCTGCGAGATTCTCTCTGACAATCCCTCCCCACAAGCAATGATGGAACTTATAGAGAGATATAAAGTTACTCACTGTGTCGCTGTTCCCACCATGATTGTCGGCATGCTGAACCATAGCCAAAGAAGCATGTTCAACCTGAGTTCCCTGAAGACCATTCTCACTGGAGGCTCTAAACTTAACCCCGAAATAGCTGTGCGGATACGGCCTGAGTTGGGATGTGAAGTCCAGCAAGTGCTCGGGATGGCCGAAGGACCGCTTTATTGGATCCGCCTCAACGACCCTGAGGAAGTGAAACTCCACACACAGGGGCGACCTCAGTCTGCCGGCGATGAGTTTAAGATAGTCGACCCGACTACAGGGAAAGAAGTCGATGCCGGAAAAGTTGGGGAACTTTGGTGCAGAGGACCTCATACCATAAGAGGTTATTATCGGGCCCCTGATCATAATGCCCGAGCCTTTACAGACAACGGCTTCTACAAATCCGGCGATCTCGTTCGCCTGCATCACTCTGGAAATGTGGTTGTCGAGGGCCGCATTAAAGACTGCATTAATCGTGGAGGCGAAAAAATTAGTGACGAAGAGGTAGAGAATCACATCTTGGCCCATCCAGCGGTGGCTAACTGCGCATACGTGGCCATGCCCGACCCTGTCCTGGGGGAACGAGCCTGCGCATACGTGATACTGCGAACAAAAATGGAACTCACCCTTAAAGCGCTCAACGATTTCCTGCTTAATGAAAGAAGGATAGCCAAATTCAAACTACCCGAACGGCTTGAAGTGCTCGATGCCTTTCCGCTTACTGCCGTGGGCAAAATCAATAAGAACGCTCTGCGCGACAAGATCGCCGGTGCCATTGGACAAGAACGGTGTGCTTGAGGATAATTAGTGAATATTTCGAAAGATGTTCTCTCTGAATCAAACCACGAACCAACTATCGCTTCAGGTAAGGTCGGCATGCTCCATAGCGACTGTGTCACTCACAGCAAAACGCAGATTCAAGAGAGTTCCAGGCAGCACACTGGGCGGTTTACGTCATCTTTCTTTTCCCGACTGCTCGTGATGAAACAATAGAAACGAGAAGGACTTGTCTATGGAATTCTGGATTATCCAGTCCCTGAATGCCCTGTCATTCGCGATGCTTCTTTTTCTTTTGTGCGCCGGCTTATCCCTGATTTTTGGTTTGATGAACATTCTTAATCTCGCTCACGGTTCTTGTTACCTTATCGGAGCCTATGTTGGTCTGAGTGCAATAAAAGTGACAGACAACTTTTTCGTGGCTTTGGTGTGTGGCGCGGCAGCGTCTGGAGCAGTGGGGTTCATGCTCCAGAGATTTCTGCTGCAAAAGATATATGGGCGGCGTCTTCTTCAAGTGCTCCTGTGCTTCGGATGCATGTTCATCATAGGAGATGTCGCCATCATCATTTGGGGCGCAGATCCAACTACACTGAAAAAACCAGAATTCCTTGAGGGGGCTTGCAATCTGGGTGGCATCATTTTCCCTAAATATAGACTATTTGTGATTGCCGTTGGAGCAGCTATCGGCATAGCACTGTGGTTTTTTCAAGAAAAAACCAAGTGGGGTGCAATACTGAGAGCCGGTGTAGATGACGAACAAATGGCTCGGGCCGTGGGTATCAACGTGCCGCTACTTTTTACGCTGGTCTTTATATTGGGAACAAGTCTAACCGGCCTCAGCGGAGTTCTCGGGGGTCCTTTTGTGGGAGTATACCCGGGGGTAGACCTTGAGGTCCTGCTGCTTGCCGTGGTGGTAATCATTGTGGGTGGCCTCGGCAGCATGAAAGGGGCTCTTGTAGGCAGTATTATCGTGGCCGGGCTTGATAATTTCGGCAAAGCTTTGTTTCCTGAGATTGCCATGTTCACTATTTTTGCGCCCATGGCTATCATCCTTGCTGTGCGGCCAACAGGTCTGTGGGGCAGAGTCTTATGAACAAGCCCTCTCGCGCCATGGTTTCGCTGACTATGCTGGTAGTAGTGTTCATTGCGTTGCCATGGATCCTGCCGGCGTACTACTTGGGACTGGTTACGACGTCCTTAATTCTCGCAATTCTAGCCATGTCTGCCAACTTACTTCTAGGTTACCTTGGTTTGGCATCCGTCGGACAAGCGGCTTTTTTTGGAATCGCCTCATATTCAGTAGCCATAGGCGTCAGACAGGCGGATTTCGGTTCTTGGTCAGCGGTTGGCACAGGGTTGCTGGCCGCTCTGTGTGCCGGCCTCGTTTTCGGTCCCCTTGCAATCCGCACCCGAGATATATTTTTCCTCGTCATCATGTTGGCATTCTGCCAAATCATGTACGGTCTGACATACAGTTGGCGCTCCATCACCGGCGGCGATGACGGACTTCCGGGCCTATTGCGCCCGGTGCTAGTTCCAGGGGTCAGCTTCGACAGTCCTGTCTCATACTATTTTCTCGCCCTCGCCGTCTTTCTCCTTGTGGCAGGGTCCTTTTGGTTGCTGGTTAATTCTCCTTTCGGCCTGACCCTCAAGGGTATCCGCGACAGCGAAACACGCATGCGCGTTCTCGGTTACAACGTGTGGTTTTACAAGTACATAGCCTTCGTGGTTGCCGCACTGATGGGCGGAATCTCCGGCATTCTTAACGCATACTACTATGGATGCCCGAGCCCTGGTGACTTCAGTCTCATTCATTCTTCCTCCGCCCTTCTCATGGTGATTCTTGGTGGACCGGGAACCCTCTTCGGTCCACTCGTTGGTTCCCTGCTCATAGTGTTCATTCGCGATATTGTGAGCAGCTTTACTGACCGTTGGCTGATTGTTCTAGGCTTGGCATATGTTCTGACAGTACTGTTTTGCCCGGACGGCCTGTTGGGAACATTTGGAAAGCTCAGGAAGAAAGAATCCGATCAACGAGAACGTCCCTCTGGTCCTCAACCATCGGAGAACACTGAAGATGTTGGTTCACCCGAGCCTTTGTCTGCTCAGAAATCCTGACCGCCTGACCAGACACTGGGAAAACCACAAGAAGGAGGAGACAATGAGAGCAAGGCTTTTTCTATCGCCCAAGAAACTGTTAGTAATCGTAATGCTTCTGTTTGCTGTCGCTCTGAGCCCTCAGCAGCCCTTACAGGCAGCCGATCCCGTGAAGCTGGGTTACACGATCTCCTTGACCGGCGTGTACACTGCCCTAGGAATCGATATGCGAGATGGGTTGAACTTGTTCATGGAGGAAATTGGGCACAAAGCCGGCGGACGGGAGATCAAAGTCTTTGTGGAAGACATAGGCAGTAACGAACCAAACCGGGCCTTGGACGTGGCCAGAAAGTTGCTTGAAAAGGAACATATAGACATCTTGGCCGGGGTGGTCGGAACCGGTAGTGCCTATGCACTGGCAGAATTCGTTCTCAAGCATAACATCCCCTTTGTCATCTCCAACGCGGGCGCTGACGACCTTACGCAGAGGAAGAACAACCCCTACATTGTACGCCCCGCATTCGTAAATAGCGGTGGCTCTCACCCACTTGGGGAGTGGGTGTACGACAAAGGTTACCGCAAAGCAGTCATTGCCGGAGCGGACTACGGCGCCGGTTATGAGCACGTGGGTGGAATCGCAAAAACATTCACAAATAAGGGTGGGAAAGTAATCCAGGAGATTTGGACGCCTCTGGGAACCAAGGACTACGCGCCTTATCTGGCCAAGATCGACCGCAATGCCGATGTCGTATTAGTCTTTTTCGCTGGGGCAGATGCGTTAAGATTCGTGAAACAATATGCGGATTACGGTCTTAAAGGTAAAATCGCGCTTGTAGGGAAGGGATACTTGGTAGACGACAACATCCTGGAGAAACAAGCCGATTCTGCTGAGGGTGTTGTTACTGAATCACACTGGTGCCTCCTCCTGGATACACCGGAAAACAAGAAGTTCGTTGATGCATACAAGAAAAAATTCGGACGGTCGCCAACCCTCTATTCCGAACAGGGATATCTTACCGGCAAACTCATTGCGGACGCTCTTAACAAGACCGGCGGCAAGGTCGATGGTAAACAGTTCGTGGAGGTAATGCGATCAATCGAGTTGAACGCCCCGCGGGGTCTCGTAAAATTCGATAAGTATGGAGCACCTATACAGAATTCCTATATCCGAGAGGTCAAGAAGGTTGACGGCTCTTGGCAGAATGTTCCCATTCAAACGTACACCGGAGTCAATCAGTTTTGGAAATGGAGTCCTGATGAATTCATGAAAATGCCTTCATACTCAGAGATGAAGGGCAAATGGATTCAATAAATTAGCGGGCGCCGACCCAGATCACGGGTTTGCGCCCGATCATCGGACAAAAGGGATACAAAATTTCCGTGACAGTACTCTGTAGCAGCCTTGAAGGACGATATGATTGCACTCAAGCTCGATGATATTGATGTTCGCTTTGGTGGTTTGCAGGTTCTTACCATGTGCCGTCTGTCGGTTGAGGAAGGGGAAAAGCGGGCAATCATAGGTCCAAACGGGGCAGGCAAGACCACCCTGTTTAACGTAATCAGCGGGATGATAAGACCCACCTCAGGACGGGTGCTTTTTTTCGGCAAAGACATTACCAAGACGCCGTCCCATCTGAGAGCTTCACTGGGCTTGGCCAGAACTTTTCAGATAACAAACCTTTTTGGCAGCCTGTCGGTGACTGAAAACTTGCTCCTGGGACTCCAAGCTCTCAAGACCACAAAGTATGTTTTCTTCAAGACAATGTCCTCATTTCCAGAGATGATTTCGAATGCCCTCACGTTACTCGCTGCCTGGGGCTTGGAGGACAAGAAAGACTACCCGGTTCGCAGTCTTTCTCACGGTGAACAGCGACAACTGGAAATCATTCTTGCTTTGTCAACTAAACCCAAAATTCTCCTGCTCGACGAGCCTACACAAGGTCTGTCAACAGCGGAAACCGCTCTCGTGGTCCCGATGGTCCGCTCATTGGATTCCTCCACCACCGTATTGTTTATCGAACACGATATGGACGTCGCATTTCAAATGGCGGACAGAATAAGTGTCCTTTGTTATGGCAACGTGTTGGCCGAGGGCCGCGAGGAAGAAATCAGAGGTAATCGGCGTGTAGCAGAGGTGTACCTTGGCCTGGGGGATAGGCATGCTTGAGGTGGCCGGTCTGAACACTTATTATGGGTACAGCCACATTCTGCACGGGGTTTCCCTAAAGGTCCCCAGGGGTCAGGTGGTAGCCCTACTCGGCCGAAACGGAGTCGGTAAGACTACACTCGTTCATACAATCGTCTCGTTCGCAAAACCAACAACCGGCAAAATACTACTCAACGGCCAGGATATAACGGGGCATCCTACCCATGAAATTGTCCGTCGCGGGATAGCACTCGTTCCGCAGGGTCGAAGAGTCTTTCGGTCGTTGACCGTGACAGAAAATTTGACGATACCTCTTCGCTGTAGTCTTGGAGAAGAATCCACGATCGAGCCATGGAAAATTGAAACTGTTTTTGAAACGTTTCCGACTCTCCGTGCAAGAAGAGAACAAAGGGCAGGAAACCTCAGCGGCGGCGAGCAGCAAATGTTGGCAATGGGCAGAGCCCTTGTACGAGGCCCGCAAGTCCTCTTACTCGACGAACCTTCTGAAGGTTTGGCCCCCATGATCGTGGAAGAAATATCAAAAGTTATTGGCCAGTTGGCTATGATCGGCATGTCGGTCCTTTTGGTGGAACAAAATTTTCGAATGGCTCTGAATCTTGCCAACAATATTTTCGTGATGAGTCGAGGACAAATCGTGCACGAGTCCTCACCTGAAAGTCTTGATAACAATGAAGAAATTAAGTCGCGTTACCTTGGAATGTGACTTCTCGCATCGCAGAAAACAACGAGCAGGCCTTACATGTCCGAATCGGAAATCTTGAGAAACAAGACTATTCTGGCAGTTGATGACGAACCGGAGATTCTCGATACACTGGGAGAGCTGTTGGAGGACGAAACCGAATTGATTCTCCATAGGGCCACCACGTTCGAGCAAGGTCGTCAGCTACTCTTTTCCCACAACTACGATCTTGTAATCCTAGATATTATGGGAGTCCAAGGTTTTGACCTCCTCGATATAGCCTTCCATAGGGGCTTTCCAGTAATCATGCTCACAGCGCACGCCCTGAATCCAGAGGCTTTGAAAAAATCTATAGAAGGCGGAGCGAGGGCCTATCTCCCGAAAACGCATCTGGGCAGCATAGTACCGTTCCTGGAGGACGTTCTAAAACTATCTCAGCCCTCAGTCTGGCGGAAGGTGATTTCCGAAGTATTTGCGCTTTTTGATGAGCGATTTGGGTCAACATGGAGGAAGTCGGAGGAAGACTTTTGGAGGGACCTTGAGAACCGACTGTCTTTGGAGGAGCCCGTAATCATGACGTCAAAAAAGCAGCGCAAATGAATAGGCCAATGCTCTAGGTAACGATCCAAATACCCTCCGATGATTCTCAAATGTAGGGAACCAACCCGCAGCTCCCGGCGCTCCCAATAAAGCTCTTGACTCTCTGTAATATATGTGATATTCGGTTTTCAATTAAGCCATAATGATCATTGTGTCTGCTTCCCGGAGTTAACCTATGGATTATACCGGATCGCCTGGGACCACCTCCAAAAGGGCATCCACTACAAAACGAAGAAGCCCTACGGCAGATAGAAAGCGCCGACTTATCATAGAATCTGCGGAGCGCATCTTTGCTTCCCGCGGTTTTCACGACACGACTATCGCTGATATTGCCCATGATTCCGGGGTGCATGAAGCGTCTATATTTCAATATTTCAAGACCAAAGAGAACTTGATCGTTACCGTTCCGGAAAGACATCTTGATGATACTTTGGCAGGCATCACTGAGCATCTTCAGGGAATGAAGGGAGCCGAGCCCAAGATTAGGAAGTTGTTATGGCATCAGCTCAGGGATCTTTCTGTCAACAAAGACTACACCTCTATTTTGCTTCGCGAGCTTCGGACATTACCTGCTTTTTACCAATCGTCCGCCTATGAAATGATTCGCAAATACAGCGCCTTCGCCGCTGAGGCTATCAGAGAGGGTATTCGAGACCAAGAGGTGGATCCTGAATTAGAAGTAATTCTTGTTCTGGAGATGATTTTCGGAGCCATCGACAGTATTGTCTTGCGATGGCTCTTCTTTGGGGATTCCTATGATCCCAACGAGGCTGCGGATGCTCTGTGCTCGTTAATTAGAGCAGCTATATGGAAACGCGAAGAGCCTGCCGGAAATGAAGATGGCGATGAGCCCAGTCGTGGAGAACTTAGGCGGCGTAGTATCATGG
>JAUPKT010000562.1 GCA_030837305.1 Thermodesulfobacteriota bacterium | reverse complement strand
ACGACGTGGATGCCGGCAACGCCGGGCAGTGCCTTGAGCCGCTCCATGGTTTCTACAACGATCTTGATGCCCTCATCAGCCTGCTTATCCTTTGGCACTCCTGCCATTCTTTGAATCATCTCTTCCGGGATGTCCATTCCGGCTACTTTCTGGGCCATGTACCGAGCCATTCCCACACTCTTGAAGGGAGTAACCCCAGCAAGGATGTAGACCCGATCGGTCAGTCCCATGTCTCGAGCCTGCTGCATAAAGGCTTCGAAGCGATCGAGATTGAATATGCACTGGGTCTGTATAAAGTCAGCGCCGGCATCGATCTTTTTGGCCAACCGATACACCCGCCAAGACAGGGGATCTGCAAAAGGATTCTCAGCAGCACCAATAAACATCTTGGGCGGCGATTCAATGGCCTCACCACCCAGGATATGACCATTGTCTCTCATGTCTTTGGCGACTCTTAAGAGCTGAATGGAGTCAAGATCAAAAACCCCCATGGCTTCCTTCTGATTACCGAAACTTTGGTGGTCGCCAGTCAAACAAAGCACATTTTGGATTCCCAACGAGTAGGCCCCGAAAAGGTCGCTTTGCAAGGCTATCCTGTTCCGGTCCCTAGTGACCATCTGCAAGATAGGTTCATGCCCCATGTTCCTGAGGATGGAGCATGCAGCAACTGATGACATCCGCACAATGGCTGTTTGATTGTCGGTCACGTTTACCGCATCTACCTTTCCCAGGAGATGCCGCGCTTTTTCTTCCAGGCGAGCTACGGCACAACCCTTGGGGGGACCGCACTCGGCAGTAACCGCAAAATGACCAGCATTCAATATCTTTTCCAGCCGACTCTCAGACTTCACAGTATTTGATCCTCCCTGACTACTCGGCGTGGTCCCCCGGAGTGGGAAGTGGACCAATCGACCGGGGGTACATATTCCTGGAGCCTATCCAATTCCCCCAAAACCTCCAAGCGTTTGATGATCATATCCCATCCACATGGTATTTCCGAATGAACTTCGCAGCGACCGTCCTTGGATCCTCCGCATGGTCCATTCATGAGTTTTTTGGAACAACGGGCCACCGGACAGACGGCCCCAAAATAGCCCAGCTTGCAGTTCCCACATCCAAGGCAGTTTTCCTGCCAGATGCCACGCGCTTCAGTTTCGCCTATGAACAACGTATTTAGAGCCGGAATAACGGGTTTGTCAAAGTACGTCCGCCCAAGCGCCTGGACTCCGGCGCCGCAGCCCAGAGACAAGATCACTTGATGATCGGACACGAGACCAGCAATGCGCTGAACAAAGTCGTCAACACACTGTCTGTCGATACAGGTTTCCGTTATGATCGGTGAATGACCGTCTCTCTGGTACGCAAGTCTCAGGGCGGCTGCCAGGAGCATCGTTTCTTTGGAGCCTCCTGCAGCGCATTCGGCGACGCACGAATCACAGCCCACAACAAGGATGGATTCGTAACGGTCTATCATTCTTCTTATTTCGTCTATGTTCTTGATCTCCGCAACAATCACGGATGCCCTCCTTATACGTGAGATACCAGGGGAAAGAAATTTAGAGGCTCCTATCGGAAGTCCCAGAGCATCTGCCCCGGTCTCAACGGAAGCCGGCTGAACTCACCTTGAGTGGGATGCCTCCGGAATGCGACGATTCCAATCGGAGCAAGAATTCATTTAAGAGATCTTCAAGGCCCGCCCTGTCCATCGGTTTGAAGTGCCTGAACTCAATGATCCCTGGATCCAAGCCTATTTTGTCCAACCATAACCGTGCATAATCAAACCGCTTATGTGAACGCAGGGCCCCCTCGAGATAGTGACATGCCGATTGCTTGCATGCGAGAACCACCAGTCCCTCGGCACCCGATGCTAAAGTCTTCAGCAAGTGATGGGCTTCTAATTTTCCCGAACAGGGGATGGCTACGAGTTTGACACCCGGCCAAGACCGGAGAAAATCCCTCTGTTCATTCTGTGTGAAAAGTTTGAGGTTGCGGCAGTGAAATACAACTATTCTTCGGGGCAACGTTCCCACACTCCTATCCAAGAAAATTACCATCAATAAATAGGTAATTTTTAATTCTGTCATTTTCAAGAGAGGCCTTGCAAGTTTTTTCTGTCATTTTCTGTGAATTAATGGGAGGCTTAGTGTTACGCATATGAGGGAAGATTACTTATTGAAATAAATATATTATATGTATTGGTGAATTCAGTTACACTATCGCATGTGATCTGCCCATTAGAACAACTTAACCGGAACCGTCCAGTAAGCCTCGTAACTGTGAACTCTCAAATCAGTGCGTCAATCACGGAGCCAGCCTCTTCAACTCCTCGCTCAAGATCTTGTTCACGAGCCCCGGGTTGGCCTTTCCCCGAGTTGCCTTCATAACCTGGCCGACAAAATGTCCCAAAAGCTGGGTCTTCCCGGCATGGTATCTGGCCACTTCCTGCGGGCTGTCCTGCAAAATCTTACTCACCAAAACCCTCAACTCGTCTTCATTCGACAACTGTAGGAGTCCTTTGGTTTCAACAATTTCTTTGGCGCTGCGACGGGACTCAAACAT
>JAUPKT010000561.1 GCA_030837305.1 Thermodesulfobacteriota bacterium | reverse complement strand
TGGACTACGGACTCTTGGACGACTTCCGTTCAGGCAGGGATCGCTTCTTTGAGAGCCGAGGCGAACCCGGGTCGGTCCCGCATCCATGTTCCGCCGGATGTCCCGGCTTTGCCAATCAAGACCAGGACATCGATGAACCAAAATCACGGCCCATTGGTTGTTCCATTGATCCCCATACCTGCACGGAAGATACCTCCGCCACGACTTTCATTCCTCGACCAGCGCAGGCTTGCGGCGTAATGGGCCAAGCCGACGTTGCCCGTGAACCGATGGAACTGAGGCAGCCGGATGGTCAGTGTCCCGTTTCCACTGTTACGGATTGCCCCCGCCAGGAAGCGGCGCACCACAACAGCGCGCATGCAGCCGCACAACCAAGGCCGTGCAGCCCTGAAATGCAATCCAATGTCAATGCCGAGCCACAGTCATCATGGCAGCCACGGGAACCAGAACCGGAAACAAACGTCGCGTCGGTGACCGACCCGATCATAAATCCCGACGACCTCTCTGTTACCAAGAAGGATTCGTCATCATGGTCGAAGCTCAAAGACCATGCTCTTGTGTCCAAGTCTGGAAGGATGTTGTCCAATATGCTTGCCGTTTCCAAGGAATTTGTGCAAACCCGCCGTCGCGTTGTCCTGCCTGCCGCTGCCGCCGTCCTCCTGGTAATGGCGTTCCTGTATCTGGCGAATCCCAAACCGTACACGGTTGAGACCCGTCTCATGTTCATTTCAGGTGACGGCCGCAATCCCGATTCCCAGGGGTGGTCCCTGGACAGGGAGACGAAATACTTCAACAACACGAACATCGTTTACGCTTTGTCTCAGCGACTCTTCGAAGGCCAAGGCGGGCCGTCCGCATTGCCGGGAAATCAGAAATCTCTCAGCAAGTCCGGCAAGGTGGTTGGCGACGGAAGGGACACGTTCAAGAATCCAGGGGAATTCATCAAGTGGTTTGTCCAGGCGAGTTCTCGCGAAGCCGACAGCAACGCGGTGCCGGGAAAGATCACCCTGAAACTTACGGGAAAAGATCCGAAATTCCTGAAGGCCGTGTCCGAGAATTACGTGAGATCCTATGTGGACTTTCGGCGAACAATTCAGCCGGCTGTAGTGCAAGAGCCACAATCCGGGAGTGTGACTGAAGTTGCCTCAGCCCCGCCGGTACTCAAAACTCTGAACGAACGTATCCAGACTTTCGATATTCAGGAGCGAGAGTATGAGCTGGCTCTGAATCTGCTCGACTCCGGCAAGAGCCCTTTCAGCGGGTTCCTGCCCAAAGATCACATGGTGGATGCCAATTCCCTGGGCCACTTTCAGCAAAAGATCGTCCAACTCGAGTTGGCAAGGAATTCCCTCAGGCTAAAGTATGCGCCGGACAGCAGAGAAGTGCGCACCGTGGAAGCGGAGATCCAAGCCGCCAGAAAGTCCATGCGCCAGTGTGTTGTCGAGCAGCTCCGGTTTGTAAAGCACAACAAAGAGTTGCTCTTGACCCAAAAGATGGAACTCGAGAAGGGAGTCATTACCCCTTCTGGAGTGAAGCCCCAGCAGCCCAACAACCCTGGTCCGACCAAGCAGTTTGTCGGCACGGACGCCCCGGTATTTCTTGGCGACGGCCTCTACTTGATCTGGGACTACCCATCCCTCAGCGAGAAACCGCTTCTTTCCAGGGTCGGGGATGTGAAGGACCGGCTGGTGTCGGCCGTGGACGGCGTGAGGGACGCCAAAGATTCGTTGATCACGGGCCTCTATCAGGTGCTGGTGTCCGACGATGCACGCAAGACGCGGGGCAATGCCGAGGATCAGGCCGAGACAAAAGGGAGTTCCCCATACATCGTGAAACAGTAGAAATGTCGCCAAACTGAGGCGGTCTTGACGAAATGTTCCCGATAACGGACCAGATGGGGCCGGCCCCACGAGAGCAAGAGAAATGAAGAGTAATCACCTGAAACATACGAACGGTCTACAAATGGAGGTGGCAGCCATGCCTCTACAGAACGCCGCTTATGCCCGATCCGGTGTTCGGCGACATGTGAGCCGAAAGCCCATGCATGCGATCGCAAGACTGTCCATGGTCTGGATCCTCCTCTTGGTGGTCCCTTCCCTGACGTTTGGCGAGCCCTTGGAATACAGCCCGAGATGGTCTCTGGGGTTCGAGACCGTCCTCAGCACCATTGAGGGAAACATGGGATTTGACCAGCAGAGTGCCGGGTATGGAACCCTCAATGATCTAAAAGCTGATTTGGGACTGCCCAATGACAACCGCAGGTTCAAGATCCAGGGCTCTGTGCGGCCATTGGAACATCACCTGCTCAGGGCGTTTGGTAGCATTCCCGAGGCATATACAGGTTCCAACACCGTCAATAAGGACATCCGCCTCACGAGGTTGCCCAATACCAATACACTAGCGGCTGTTCCAGCTACCGACCTCGTGGTGACGGTTCCCATGGGCAGTCGGGTCCACTCCGAGATGAAATATGCGTCATTCGGTATGGGCTACGATCTTGACTTCCTGGTGGCCCCGCGTTGGGCTGCAGGAATGACGGGAGAATTGCGTTACCTGGACTTAAAACTCAAAATGTGGGGCGAAAACGCGAGAAACTCATCTGTAGAAAACCCCCCTGCACCACCCACGAATCCATCGTTTATTGATGGTGTTGTTGGCCGGTACGAGAATATCATCAACATTGATGAACTATTCCCCTGCGTTGGGGGCCAGGCGAACGCGGCCTTGCCCATCGGCATGAACGGCATGTCCGGGCTCAATATCGGCGGGTTCACGAAAATGGTCTACGGCCTGAGTCCCTACTTCCTGAATTACGTCGATTTCTCCATGGGATTATCGTTGTGGACCGGTCCTGCAAGCCGCATGCAGTTGATGGCAAAAGTGGGGATCGAACATGAAAGTATCTTTCATGACGCGCAAATCCGAAACGGAAGAGTCTTTGAACTCAAACGCAACGGACTCTTATTCTCCCTCGACGGGACCTTCTGAGAAAGGGCAACGAAAGATGGATACCGCAACGCATAGTCAAATAAACGGTTCCAGGGACGAAACCCTTGCAAGGATGGTGGATATGATAACCAACAGACTCTTCAGAACTGTGAGAAGTATTTCAAAGTGGGCTGCAGCAGAGCGGGCGCTCTCCGTGGTATGCATTGTGGCTCTCCTTGCAGGAGGCTGCGTTATCCCTCGGCACCGGGCCGTGGTCCCTGATCCACCTGTACCCCCTGGGTCACGCATCACCCACCATTTCCCTGCATCCCTTTACCGCCTGGCCGAGGGCGATACCATGGAGTTTCTCTATCTCACGGTACCCCACAAGACGTCCACCACGTACAAGCTGGCAGTCAAAGATTCCGTTGATGTGGAATTCGCCTTTCAGCCGGAGTTGAACCGGACGGTCAGAATACGGCCTGACGGCAGGATCAGCATTCCCCGGAAAAGGGACGTCATGGTCGCGGGCATGACGTCGGACCAAGTTTCGGACATGCTCAAGAAGACGTACTCCGACCTCCTCAAAGATCCGGAGATAACGGTGACCGTGCGGGAGTTTAACGCCAAGTTGGATGAATTGCAGAAGGCCATTGCCACCGCCCCCTATGGGCAGGCTCGAGTGATCGCCATTCGACCAGACGGCAACATCTCGCTTCCGTTTATCCCCGACGTGAGGGCTACGGGATTAACCATCCCTGAACTCACGAAACAGGTTAACGAAAAGTATGCCAACATCATCGCAGACATGCAGGTGTCCGTACTCCTTAAAGACGTGGTGGGGAACCTGGTGTTTGTTGACGGTGAAGTCAACCGGGCCGGTGTTTTCAACATGAAAGGCCCCATTACCGTTCAACAGGCCATCGCAATGGCAGGCGGTCTGCGCAATACGGCAGAGCCGAGAACCGTCCTCTTGTTGTCAAAAGCTCCCGACGGGTCCGTATCGCCACGAACGGTGGATCTGACCAAGATCAACACTACCACAGACTACCTTGTGGGAAGAGACGACCTCGTGTATGTGCCACAGTCCGTAATTGCAAGGGCCAACGTCTGGGTTGACCAGAACATCAAAGGACTCCTGATGTTCCAGGGCTGGTCGCTTGGATTGTCCAACCAGGTAGGACGCCAGACGTCACGTTAAGAAAACAACCTCAACCCTCCTCCTTGCGGGCCACCCGGATATCCGGGTGGCCTTTTTCTTCTCGGCACTGGGGACATTCACTGACAAGATGACAGTTGGAGTCCGGCAAGGCGTGTCATTCCGCACTTGATGCGGAATCCAGCTTTTGTATTTTTTTCTGGATTCCTGCTTCCGCAGGAATGACAAATTTGGCAATACACCTGAATTAGCGATTATTTTCACTCGCCTCATAATTCATGGACGACTGGGGCCTCTGCAACCGATACGCGAGACGATCCACCGCGAGCCACGGATCCAGATCACCCTTCATGATCAGCCGGAATGTCTTTAGTCCGTCGCCGTACGTCATGGATGTCCGCCTCAAGGTGAAAAGATCGCATCCCAGATGGTTCAGCCCGTTAACAGCCGTCGCCCCATACGTATAGCCGCTTTCCTTGACAATCAGCGCTACCTGCGGGGAAAAATCACGCAATGTGCCATACGGATACGCGATTCCCTCAGGTGGCGTGCCCAGTTCACTGTGGATGCGCTCTCGTGACTCAGCGACTTCCACGCGCACGGCATCCAGGGTCTGTGTTCCCAGGCTGACATGCGTGACGCAATGGGACCCGATGCTAAAACCGGCTTGACACAAAGATCTCACGTCGTGCCACCCCATGAATGTGTCCGGAGCAACCGGGAAATGTTCATCCAGGATGCCGGTCACCACGAAAAAGGTGGCGGTCAGTCCGGATCTGTTGAGAATATCGGCCACTGTGGAGGCATACTCGATATATCCGTCATCAAAGGTGATTGCCACACTGTGGGGCTGCAAAGAAATGTCCCCGGCCAATCCCGCACACAACGTAGCCATGCTCACCACCGGGTGATGGTCTGCCAAGAAGGCAATATGATCGGCAAAATCCTTTGGGCTCACACTGTGTGAGTTGACGGGGTCCCTCTGGATACGGTGATAGGCCAGGATGCGATGTCCTTCTTGAAAGTAGCGCGTTTTGCGGTACAAACAGCCAAGTCCTGAGTATTCCGTACCCAGTTCCACAGACCATTTGAGGCATCGTTTTACCGTGGAGCGAGTGTTCATTCTTGGACTACCGTCTGGCCCGCAAAGAAATGAGCTTTAATGCAAGTACTGAGGAGACGATATCTGGATTTTAGAGCGTTTCTCGAAAGTAATCGCGAATTGGGGTCAACCCGGCCCTTTCTTGTCATTCCCGCGAAAGCGGGAATCCAGGGAAAAACCTGGATCCCCGATCCAGTCGGGGATGACAACCCAAGAGTTAACCTTGACTACTCTTGCTATACGGGCCTCGTGAAAATGTTCTTTGCCGGTTATAAAATGGCCACCTCAACTCTCGTGCCATTCCGACAGAACTTCCGAGAATAGCTATAGAACAGGTTCAGCGGGCCGTTGCGGCGGCCCTCTCTTCTGCTGTCAGA
>JAUPKT010000560.1 GCA_030837305.1 Thermodesulfobacteriota bacterium | reverse complement strand
CTGGTGAGTTGGGAAGCGAGGTCCTTAGAAATTCCAAGACCAGCCGAGACCAAACCACCGGCCGCCAAGATTCCCAGTATAGGTAAAATTCTTTGTAATGCTTTCAAGTTATCCTCACTCCATATCTTTTTAACAATTCGATTGAACTCTCTTCCCGCATCATTTCATTCCGGGATAGTTCGGGCTTTATATATTATTACAAGCCAATGTCAAAAAACTTGTGATTCTTTTTGAGGTAGGCCCTTCTCACAAGGTGCAGTTCCACCTCGATCAAACGCGAACTCGGATAAGAAAATATGCAGGAATCCATCTCTCAGGGAATTGGTGTTTGGCGTATGAATACTGGTGAATCCTTATTGCGCTTGTCCAGCCTCCTCATATCTTAATTCATTCGTCGAGAGCCCCGCAGCGAATTTATCCCACGGGAAGCCGAACAGTCTCGACCTGAAGCATCCCATCGTAACTAGCCCCCTATTACATCTTTTCGGCAAACAGTAAAGTGTATGACTAAAAAAAGTGCCCCACGTCAGTTAAGTTCAGCGAGGCACCATTTCCCACATTGATTTCACCCTCAGGCAACCTACCAGAATCACATAACAACAAAACCGTTACTGTTGCATCAGCACCCTCTCTGCGGTCGAGCAGGCGGCTTTGCTGCAGGCTCCGCTTTTGCCGGGGGCTGCGATTCTTGTGCACCCGACACTCCCGGTTTGGCTGCACCTTCAACCGGAAACTGTTTTTGGCTCCACTCTATCCAGGCTCCGTCGTACACCGCGGCTTTGGGGAAATCCAGGAGCCTCGCTCCGAAATAGACCACGGTACCAAAGCAGCCGCTTACGCAAGTAAAGAAGGCATTCTTGTCGGGGGTAACACCCAGCGAATCAAAAATCTTTTTTATTTCTTCGGCAGACTTAAATTCGAGATACTTATCTCCTGTCAACATTTTTGGAAAAACCAGGTTCACGGCGCCCGGTATTCTCCCCAGTTTTTGCGAGGCCCGGCTCATCTTTTCCCCGGCAAACTCGTCGGGACGCCTTGAATCCACCACCACGATGTTGAGATCCTTGAAACTCCCCACCCAGCCGGCCAGTTCATCGCCGGTCACCAAGCGGATGCGTTGGAGATCCACCTTGTACGTAGTCTTGGGATACGTTTTTACCTCCTTAGTCCAGGGCCGTTGTTCAACCAGCCACTTGTCGGTGCCCCCGTCCAGCAGGGAAACCTTTTTGTGTCCCAAGAGTTCCAGTGCCCAGAAAACTCTTGTAGTTGCAGGAAGTCGATCGGATCTTCCCACGATGACAACGTGTTCATCAGCCGCTATACCATTGGTTTCCAGGAATCCTATGAGATCCTTGACTACCAGCATTTCCTGAACACCGAGCCTCATACCCTTAATGGCATCCGTGGTCATGCGTATGGAGTTGGGGATATGTCCCTCACCATAAAATCCATCTTCAGGTTCTATATCCTGCCGGTCGAGTATTCGTACGTTGGGATCATTCATGTGTTCTGCAAGCCACTTGGTGGAAACTAAGAATTCAGATCTAGGGTATCCCCCATTTTCAATGGCATGTGCAACCGCTGCGACGGCCAGCGTGGCCATTATGGCACCTACAGCGAGACTGACTCGTCTTAGTGTGGCATTTCCTCCCGGAAATCTCATCATGTCCTCTTCCCTCCTTCACATGTTCTCCCCTGAATCGTAGTTCTGATGATGGCATGCAAGAACTCTTTTCATCAGTGGTCATAAGTAGAATAAGAACCTCTTCGAAAGATGTCCACATCGTGTCTATGGAGATCGCCAATCTTTTCTCAAAACGCCCCGGCTTTCATCGTACCGGAAACAATCACCTGCACAATCAAAGCGGTTTCCCGTCTAGGCCACTGCCTTTTGCTCCCTCGTGAAGATGACATAGAGGCACGGCATGAGAAACGATGCCACCGGGACAAGCATGTGCAGGCCACCTATTGCGCCGACCGCCAAGGGTTGCAGCATGTCCCCTCCTTCTTCAATATTCAGAGCAAGGGGAATCAGCCCCATGATGATCGGTATCGTTGTCATGAGCCTGGGCCGAAGTCGAATCTTGACGGCTGTCACTGCTGCGTCAACCGTAGGTAGGTTATTCAATTTTCTAAGGTCTTCGGCGAATGTCATAAGCAAGACGCCTTCGTTGACTGTTGCGGCGACCACTACCAGTGCGCCGATCACCACGGTCGCCCCCAGGGGCAATCCTGAAATATAAAGCATGTAGACCAATCCGGAAAGATAGAGATGCCGAGTCAGAGGGGCCAAACAGGCGCATGGTAAATAAACATAGTGACTCTTGAGGCAGCTCAACACCATGAAACTGCCCCCTCCGCCACCAACAGTTCTCAGGAATCAGGGGTTGCGGTATTTTCTTGAAGCCATGAATTCTTGCTTGACAACGAATGCTGAATAATAGACATATTGAAATATGTCAAAGTATCAAGATGAGATCTTCCGCTTTGCCGAAATTTTCAGAGCGTTGTCGAATCCCAACCGCTTGCAGATCTTCTTGCGGTTAGTTTCATGCTGTCCACCGGGCACGAAATGCTTATCTGATAATGCCTTGCTGCACTGTGTAGGCGAACTCGCCAAGGGCCTTGAGATAGATCCTTCGACGGTTTCCCATCACATCAGGGAACTCCGGCAGTCAGGCCTCATACGGACGGAACGAAGGGGGAAAAACACGCTGTGTTGGGTGGATCCGGAAACGGTAGCCGATGTCGCCAACCTGCTGACAGGGATCCGTGAGAACGATTGTACTAAGGAAGAGCATTGTCTCAGTGCAGGAGAATGCAAATGAATGAAGTGAAGTCCAATGATAAAGAAAAAAGCTGCTGTGCCGGCACATATTCCGGCATGACATGCTGTCAGCCGGAAACCGATGAAGTCTCTTCGTGCTGCAATCCCACAAAGGCATCAT
>JAUPKT010000559.1 GCA_030837305.1 Thermodesulfobacteriota bacterium | reverse complement strand
TCCAGCACTTTGTGTGCTTCTTCCTGAACGTTTCCATCATTCCTAACGGATCGAAACAAGCTCCGGGATTTCCCTCTCACAGCCAAGATCGGTATGGCGATATTTTCAAACAGAGAAAGATTGTTGAAAACGTTTGCCACCTGAAAGGACCTACAGAGACCGAGTTTGACACGTCGGTCAATGGGTTCTCGGGTAATGTCTTGTCCCAGAAAGATAATTTCGCCCGAGTCCGGAGCGACAAAACCGGTGATCATGTTGATGAGGGTGGACTTACCTGCTCCGTTGGCCCCGATTATGGATGTGAGGACTCCGGGAGACAGGGAAAGATTAAGATTCCGTGCAGTTACCACATTTCCGAATGCTTTGTTCAGATTCCGAATCTCAAGAAGAGAGCCGTCCATCATATTAAAAGTCTCCCATTTTCCTCGCGAGTAGTGGGAACGTCTCTCACGGGGGTGATCGGTTTAGCGCGAAAACCGTTGAAGGTATTGTTGCGTTGAGCCCACTATTCCTCCTCGAAAACCAAGAATTATGGCAAGCATGATGAGCCCAAACCATAACATCCAGTTGTGGGTAAATCGTTCAATGATCTCCCTGAGGAGTACGAAAACGATGCTGCCGACAAGGGGACCGCTGAAAGTCTGCAATCCACCCATGAGACTTACGAGAACAGGATCTGCTGAGTGACTCCAATGAGCGGCAAACGGGGTCACGTTGCTCCCGAGAAGAAGGCCCAAGGAACCGGCCAATCCGGCAAAAGCTCCTGACACGGCGAATGCTGCCAGCCTATATCTCTTGACTGGAATACCTGAGAATTCCGTCCTTACGTTATTCTCCCGGATCCCGGCAAGAACGAGACCAAATGGCGACTGATAAATCCTATGGATCACAATGAAAGACAATGCGAAGAAGAAGAGGACCAGGAAAAAGTATTGAGAGTCTTTTGCAATGGAGATACTGGATACGCCGAGGTGGATTGGGCTTCTCATGATACCGGAAAGTCCGTCATCCCCACCGGTAATGTCACGTAAGTTCCACATGAGGGAAAAGACCATCATGCCAAAGGCGAGAGTGAGCATCGCAAAATAGATTTCCGTGTGACGGACGCAAAAGAAGCCGATTATCACGGCAAGGATCGCTGCGGCGACGATGCCGATGGCGATTGCTGCGAGCGGATGAGGAGTGACATGAATGCAGCACAGCGCAACGCCGTAGGCACCCATGGCATAAAAAGCAGCATGCCCAAATGACAGCAGACCTGTTCTTCCAAAGAGAATGTTATAGCCCATGGCAAAAATCGAGAGGATCATCACCCTCATGGTGAGGTACAAGAAAAAACGCCCGGCGAACAGACCAATTCCAAGGAGAATGGCGAAAAGAGCGACGGCTGCAATGTAATTCCAGTGACGTTTCATTGGTCCACCCCCGAGAAAAATCCTTGTGGTCGCCAGAGAAGCACCACGCCCATTAGGATGAAAGTGAGAAACATGTCCAGTGTGGGTATGAACCGTGTTCCAAACGAGTTAAGCAACCCGATGAAGAGAGCGCCGAGGAACGCCCCTTTGAGGCTGCCCAAGCCTCCGATTACCACCACCACGAATGCATTTATGATGATTGTCTCACCCATGCCTGTGGTGAGGAGTCCCACGTAAGGCACGGCAAGGGCTCCTCCGAGAGCAGACAGCCATGCCCCTAAGACAAATACCGCCGTAAACAGGGTGGGCACTCTCACACCTATGGCCCCCGCCATTTCCCTGTCAGAGGCCGACGCCCGTATGATCCGGCCCCACCAGCTTTTTTCGAGAAACAGCCAAAGCCCGAGGGCTACCAGTGGGCCAACCGCCATGATGAAGAGATTGTACACAGGGAAGTTGCGCCCCACGATCTGCACTGAACCCGAGAGGCCTGCAACGGAGGGGGACCCTATGGAACCTGCGCCCCATATGAGCTTTACCAACTCGTCGAAGATGAGCACTATCGAGAATGTCAGCAAGAGTTGATACGCGAGTTCCAGGTCATACACCCTTCGCAGGAGATAGCGTTCAACGAAAAAACCCACCAGACAAACACCCAGCTGCCCGATGACGTCGCAAAGCCAGAAGCTGACTCCGATGTATCGGAGACATGTGTAACAGAGGTAGGCACCCAACATGTAGAAGCTGCCGTGTGCAAAATTCAGAACGCGCAGCACTCCAAATATTAAGGTAAGACCACTGGCTACGAGCCATATGAACATTCCTGCTGAAAGACCTGCCAGACACACGTGAACGAGCGATTCCAGCATTGAGGCAACTCTCCGTTCTCTTGACGGCCCCTCGAGAGATTCGGGGCTGATTGGATTACGCCACGACTAATGAGATTCTTTGTAGGCCTGCGGCTCCCCGGGATCACAAAGAGCCAACATACATTTGCTGCAGACAGAGACCGACCGGTCTCAGCAACAGTTTCAACAACCGAAGCATTTTAGGGGCGCTCGTCCAGGAATGAGACGAGCGCCTACTGCATAGACAGTCTCTAAGACTTAAATGGGGGTCTGGTGCCTTCGCCTTCAAAAGGCGGCCTGTTGAAGAATTCCTTTGCAGGAATGACGATCTGCTTTCCCATGATCTTGAAAGGAAAGTTGGGACTCGTGACGGTGAGACCCCACGGAACTTCGTACATGGCCTGATGGTCCTCTTTGCGGAACACCCTTTTGCCAGCAGGAGAATCAAGCTCCATTCCTTCGAGTGCCTGTATGACTTTTGCGGTCTCCTTGGACCCACTGGCTTCGATGGCCTTCTTGAAAGCAGAT
>JAUPKT010000558.1 GCA_030837305.1 Thermodesulfobacteriota bacterium | reverse complement strand
GGATATCTCGTTGACATTCCGTGGTGCAGGAAACGCATGTAAGCCTTCGTGCTGCATGAGAGCGTGAGTGTGCCCGGCCGCCCTTAGTTCTTATTACCGGCCAGCCTGAGGTTGGAGTATATTTTTGGAAATATTGGGTTTTATCACACTTGGGATTTTCTTGAGTTTGATGTTGCTGACCCTCTTTGGGTATATTCGGACCCCTGTACAGACGGTGTTGGTTCTGTCGACCGTCTTATGTTTGCTTGTGGGAGGCGTATTTCGATATATCTATCAGGGACTTGATGCTGTACTTCTCATGCCCAATGAATTTCTCGGGGGCATAATCCTGCATCCCATAACCGCCCTCTTGACCGGCCTCTTCCTTGCGGGTGGACTCAAGGCTTCCGGGGGTTTTGAGGCGCTGAAGGTCTTATTGGGTTATCTGCGCCGCAGCCCGATCGGTCTCGTGGGAACGCTGGTGATCCTGATCAATTTGCCGGTTATTTCATCTCTCCCATGCGGCAGGATTCTCGCCGCTGCGTTGCTGCCTCTCCTTTTCACTTTTGGTTTCGAAGGCGGCCTGGGCATTTTGACAAGATCTCAGTTGATTGTGTTGATCGGAGCATTTACCCGAAATGCCATGGGGTCCTGCGGGCCATCACCCATAGGAGGAGTGGGACAGATTGCGGAGGGTTTCTTGGGGAGTTTTTTCCCCACTGCATCAGACGGAATTCTTCGGGCGCCCCAGGCGTTTTCTCTCATGCTCGGGACGGCTTTGGTAGCCCTGTTCTTGAAGTTGGTGAGTCAGCGATTGTATCCCAACGATGTTTCGTTGAGGGAGGCCCCTTCTTCGGCCCTGGAGAAAGAAAAGTCGGCGGAACCCGTGGTTACGGCACCCCTGGAAGGTTACCTCGCCCTGGTGGTGTTCGTATCATCCCTGCTGATTGCGATTTTCCAACCGTTAGGGAAGATGCCTGTTCAGACCGTTCTGGTGGCAGGGGCTTTGCTGATGATTGTTGTGTGCCGCATTCGGCTGAGGGATTTGCTTGAGGGCATCATCTTGCTTCCCGTGACGGCCATGGCTGCGGGATTTCTTGCAGCAGGGGCTTTAGCCGCCACCGGCGGTTTTCAGGCTCTAGGCATTTTGCTCAACAGCCTCGTCAACGTCCCGTTCCTGGGTGTGGCGGGTATGCTGGCAATATTCGTGCAATTTCAGACCATACTGCCGCTTTCCTGTGCGAGAATTCTTACTGCCGCTTTGGTGCCCGTCTTATACTTGTTCGGTCCGGCCAAGTTTGGATTCCTTGATTGGTCTCAGTTGGCGATTGTGATGGCTGCTTACATCATCAATGCAACCACATCATGCGGCCCGTCTCCATTGGGTGGTGGTGGCATGATGGGCGAGGGTACCATGAGGGCGGAGACGGGTTTTATTAAAGGCGCGTACACTTTTGCGTCCATGGCTATTATGGCTCCATTGGCGGCGATCTACATGAAGTTTCTCAACCTGTCCATTTTCCAGCCGGGGGATCCCCGTTTCTTGAGAGATATTATAACCATAGGGGAGTTCGCCCTGTTGATCGCGGTCGTGAACATCGCTTTCATCTATGCAGGTAGCCGTTTGTTCGGACCTGATGCTTCGAGAAACTTCGTCATTCAGGCGGTGGGGTTTGTGCTTGCCGGGGCATTGTCCGGAGGAATTGTGGCGTTTGCGTTGTTTGAGCACGACGTTCCAGCTCTTTTCCAGGGCATGGTCGGTGGGGTCGTAGCGGCCGTGCTTATTGGACTGATGGTACCGAAGACCCTTTCTCGGAGGATGTCGGCATCGCTCAATGGTGGAGATTTGTAGCCGAAAAGATAGGAAGTTCTCGGACTGAGCCTTTAATGCGACTCAAGAGGTTTTGCACGTGCTGACGTGGATCATTTTCGCATTCATCGGGATGCTCTCAGGGACGATCATAGCGTGGGCCCTGGACATGCATTCTCCCAAAGAACTCGTGCAGGGTGCTGCAGGGGGACTCGTGGCGGGTTTATTGATGGCGGCAATGCTGCCTCATTAGTTTGAATCGGTGAAGGGACTTCATGGCGGATTCGGATTCTCAAAAAAAGACACCCCATAAGCGAGACGACACGTCGCAGCCGATGGTGTTGCCGGGTATTCACAGGTATCAGTTCTTCACGAACCTGAAAGACCGCGGTTGGACCATGAATCTGGACCGAGTGGCCTTGTTTGGGATTGTGGGGGCTCTTTTGGCAACCGTGATCAAGCCCCTGCTCCGGCTCAACCCTGCAACTATTTACTGTTATGAATGCCGAGCGTGCTATGCCACCCAGGACAGGTGTCCGGTGGGTATTAGCTTGCAGGCTGAACTAGTGGTTGCAGGAAGGGTGTCCGACTACGATCGTTTTGTGCGCAACGGGGGACTCAAATGCATTCGATGCGGCAATTGTCAGAGTTTCTGCGTACAATTCTTGCCCCTGCCCCAAATGTTTGCGGTTATGCAGGAAGAGACCCGGTCTGCCATGAGAAGCGGTTTAGTTCCGCGGGAGTCTTTGGGAAAGGCCCTTGATGGTGGTCTTGTGGGAAAGGAATTTATTGATGACGTCGTCAAGGCGCTATCCTAATCCAATGCAGGTCGTCGGCGAATGGTTGATGACCCGCGGGACGCGGCTGATCATCTACCTCGTGATCACTGCGATTCTTTTCCCCTCAGCTCGTTTCATCTTGCTCGTGGCAGGCGTAGTGTCGCTTGCTGTGGTGTGGTTCAGAGACTATGAGCGATCACGGAAACCTCACATTTTTTACCTTGCCGGTTTTGTTCTCTTTCTCTTGATCGGGTACACGGCGACCGTTGTGGATGTGCGTCGCGTTGACTTTTTGCGATCCTCGGTGAGCCTATGGGGCGAAGGGATTTCGCGAGTTCAGGATGGGACCTATACGGGAACAGGTCAGGGACTTCGGGGACCGATCACCGTTCAGGTAGAGGTGAAGAACCGTCGTATCATCGGTTTGAAAACATTAGAATATAGTGATCTCATATCCGTGCAAGACAACGAACTCGCTACGTTCAAGAGGGCGATCCTTCAAAGCGGCAGACTGGAACGCCCTGCGCAACCGCAGATGTTTCGAGGAGCCACTGAAACGCTCACCGGATATGTCAATGCCATAGAATCTGCATTGGCGCGGGGTGTTCCGGATTATCCCGCCTACAGTTTGTTTTCATCCGTTTTCTTGGAGGCTTTTTTGGGGTCGGCGCCTGATCGGGTCACCTTGAACGCCTTGGCCATCTTGTTTGCCGCGTTCATGGTTTTCGAGTATACCCTGCAATCTATGCTGGTTCCGGGAACGGGGCGCTCCATCAATTGCTATAACTGCGCTTCCTGTGTAGGTGCATGCCCTGTGAAAGAGGTTGAGGGTGTCCAGATGCCCATGGGTCTGGTCTTGTTAACGAGAGTGGGCGATTATGATCGAGTTCTGGAGTTGTCCAAGTATTGCGTGGGGTGCGGGAGGTGTGCGGCAAAGTGTCCCATAGGCAACTCAGGACCTTTGGTGATTTC
>JAUPKT010000070.1 GCA_030837305.1 Thermodesulfobacteriota bacterium | reverse complement strand
GCATCACGTGCATGAAGAGGATGGGAGTGTCAATAAAGAAAAATATTATGGTGGGAATCAGGGCCCATATCTTAATGTACCATAATGCCCATGGGAGAATCAAGGCAGGAAAGAACGCAAAGGCGAAATAGACTATTTCCACGAGAACCTCTCCGGAGTAGGGCGGAGGGTCGAGGCCAATCATATAGAGAAAACAAACATAGAGGAAACTCTTCAAATAAAGCCAAAGACCTGCAAGCCACAAGGCAAGCGGAAACGAAAGTTCGAATCGCTCCGAGGGAAACAAAGTCAGTGAGAGACGTTTACCGATATGTTGATTCATGAATCCGTGCCATCTCCGTTAAAATGGTAGAGTGGAAATTGATCACACAGCTCGCGCACCTTGGTCCGCACTTCCTCTATGACGGTCTCGTTCAAGGGATCTCGTAAGACGTTGGAAATGAGAGCAGCGATGATTTCCATCTCAGTTGGCCCCATTGCGCGAGTGGTAACGGCTGGAGTGCCAAGTCTAATGCCTGAGGCTTTCGCGGGGGGTAGTGGATCAAATGGGATGGAGTTCTTGTTTACGGTTATGCCCGCTCTTTCTAAGCACTCTTGAGCCTCTTTCCCAGTTATTCCCTGTTTGGTAAGGTCCATAAGAATGAGGTGATTGTCTGTCCCCCCAGAGACAAGGCAAAATCCTCTGGCCAAGAGCGCCTCAGCAAGTCGCTTGGCATTCTTGACCACTCTTTTCTGATAGTCACGAAATTCCGGAGTCGCCGCCTCTGCTAAAGCCACAGCCTTGGCCGCTATAACGTGCATGAGCGGACCGCCCTGCATGCCCGGAAAAATGCATGAGTCCAATGTCGCAGCAAATTCCTTTCGACACATTACCATGCCCCCGCGAGGGCCCCTGAGCGTCTTATGGGTTGTGGTCGTCACAAAATCAGCATGAGGAAAGGGTGATGGATGCTCACCCGCAACGATGAGTCCTGCTATATGTGCAATATCAGCCATCAAAATAGCGTCTACTTCCTTGGCGATATCTCCGAAAATATCGTAATGAATAATACGGGGGTACGCACTGGCGCCGGCAATGATCATCTTCGGGCGATGCTTCTTTGCCATTTCACGAAGAGTATTGTAGTCAATTCGATGATCATCAGGCCTTACAGAATACGGTATCACCCGGTAAATTCTACCTGAGAAATTCTTGGGATGACCCATGGATAAGTGACCGCCATGGGCAAGATCCATGCCCATGTAGAGATCGCCGGGACTCATTACCGAAAAATACACGGCCATGTTGGCCTGTGTCCCAGAATGCGGCTGCACATTGACATGCTCCGCTCCAAAAAGCTCCATGGCTCGGTGCCGCGCAAGATCCTCCACGGCATCCACATACCGGCATCCGCCGTAATATCGCTTGCCCGGGTATCCCTCGGCATATTTATTCGTCAGGATGCTTCCTTGAGCTTCCATCACGGCGGGGGAAGTAAAGTTTTCCGACGCGATCATCTCAAGACGAAACTCCTGACGATCACGTTCCTCGGCTATGATTCTAAACACTTCATTGTCGGTTCGTTCGAGAAAACTCATTTTCTTCTTTGCAACCATTTGTCCGAGTCAAACTAACAGTCACTGCAATTCTGCACAGGAGAGGAGATAAGAAATCGATCTCAAATAAACAATAGGCCATGCTCATCCGCAATCGTCAAAAGTCGTGGATGACTGACCACGCCCTGAAACGGCAACACTTATTCTTCCGGACCGCCCAAATTAGACCTACAATGTCTCGATGCGCTGCACGCGCCGAGAGTGGCGACCGCCTTCAAACTCGGTCTCCAACCATACCCGCAGAATATACATAGCCGCCTCGAAGCCCGTCACCCTCCCTCCAAACACCAGTACGTTCGCATCATTGTGTGCCCGACCCATGCGAGCGTGAAATTCGCTCGTGCAAAGAGCTGCCCGTATTCCAGCATGTCGGTTCGCCGCGATGGACATCCCCAAACCGGTCCCGCAAATGAGTATTCCCATTTGGGCATCCCCATTGAGCAGGCGATTGCACAAATCGTGGGCGATATCTGGATAATCACATGACGCTTCCTCATGGGTGCCCACGTCAATGACACTCCAACTCTGCTCCATGAGAAAAGACTTGAGTTTTTCTTTGAGTTCAAAGCCGGCGTGATCCGCGCCTATGAGGATCCTCGCCACCATATTAATCAATGCTCCTGAAAACAAGACTTGCGTTCTGTCCGCCAAAAGCAAAGCTGTTGGAAATCGCAGAGCGCAGTACGCGTCTGGCTGCCTTGTTCGGAGTATAATCAAGATCGCAATCCGGACCAGGGTTCTCCAGGTTAATTGTTGGAGGTATGATGCCGGTCTTGATTGCCATGAGGCAATAGATTGCTTCTACAGCACCTGCAGCACCAATAAGATGCCCTGTCATGGATTTTGTGGAACTAACGGCCACTTCATAGGCATGTTTCCCAAAGAGCCTTCTTATGGCAACCGTTTCGACCCTGTCATTGAGATCCGTGGACGTTCCATGGGCATTGATGTATCCTAAATCAGAGGGATCTAAGCCGGCCTCCTCAATCGCTAATTTCATCGCCCAATACGCTCCGTCGCCGTTTGAGTCAGGCATGACGGGGTGAAAGGCATCGTCGGTTGCTCCGTATCCCACTATCTCCCCGTGTATCCGAGCCCCACGTTGCTGAGCATGTTCCAATGACTCCAGCAAAACCATGCCCGCTCCCTCTGCGAGAACAAAACCGTCCCTTTGAGCGTCAAACGGCCGGGAGGCTTTTGTCGGCTCGTCATTCCTGGTTGACAAAGCTCTCAACGCACCGAAACTTGCCACGGAAAGCGGTGTTATCACGGCCTCCGTACCGCCTGCCAACACGACGTCCAGTCGTCCTTCTCGAACCAGACGAAAAGCCTCTCCTATGGCGGAAGTTCCGGAAGCACAGGCATTCACAAGTCCGGTATTGTGCCCCTTGAATCCGTACTTGATCGCGAGAAGTCCGGGGGACAGATTGATTACAGCCATGATGATCATCAGCGGTGGGGTCTTTCGTGGCCCCTACTGCTTAAGTACTTCTACACCTCGCTCAATAGTCGCCAACCCCCCCATGCCTGAACCCACTATAATGCCGCAGCGGTATGGTTCTTGAGGAGGCAACTCAAAACCCGAGTCTCCCATGCATTCCCCCGCTGCCACGAGTGCCAACTGCTGGCAACGGTCCAGCCTTCTGTATTCCTTCACCGGCACGTAGCCCATTGGGTCAAAGCCGTCCCGAACTTCGCCCGCTATTCTCGTCAAGAAGTCAGACGCATCGAACAGGGAAATTGTTCCTATGCCGGAGCGACCTTCCGTCACAGCATCCCAGTTCGTGACTACCCCCGATCCAAGACAGGTGACCATCCCCATCCCGGTGACTACTACTCTTCGCGTCAAATCCCACTCCTCCTCAAACGCCTCAGTAGCCGAGGCGGCAGGACTCAGCCGGCCTTCTGATGTGCCCGAATAAAATCTGCTACGTCCTGTACGGTCTGAATCTTTTCAACTTCTTCGTCCGTGATCTCCATTCCGAATTCGTCTTCAAGGAGTGCGACCATGTCGTAAATATCCAGCGATTCCGCACCGAGGTCTTCGACAATCTTCGAGTCTAGCTGAATATTCTCCTTATTCACGTCAACCAGCACTTCCGCAATCAGATCTACGACACGTTTTTCCAGTTCATCCATACTCTAGGTCTCCTCCCCATAGGGTTTCTAGTTCTCACGCAAGCCTCTGTCGGATGCCCCTGAAATTTCGGGACCCAGAAGAAGAGGAACCCTGCATGAGTTTCCTACATATACAGTCCTCCATTCACGCGAATAACCTGTCCGGTTATATAATCAGACATACTGGAACACAAAAAAGTCACTGCTGCGGCAACGTCACGTAACTGCCCCAGCCGCCCCAAAGGCACGTGCGTGCGAATGGCATCAAGCTGCTTTTCATCGAGGCTTTGGGTCATGCCACCCGCAATGATTCCCGGTGCCACAGCATTCACCAAAATGTTTCGAGGCGCCAGCTCGCGCG
>JAUPKT010000557.1 GCA_030837305.1 Thermodesulfobacteriota bacterium | reverse complement strand
CCGAAGAGTTCCAAATACGGGCTCGCATACAAAATGGGAGTCATGAAGTCCTCGGTTATACTCTTGAGTCCGAAGTACCTGGTGACTTCGATAAGCTGCCGCCGAGCATCGTCAAATGGCTCCACAATGTCTTTCAAGCGATAGTTCTTCTTCGCAAGTTTGACGAGATTCCCCGTCTCCGAGACAATGCTCTTGAACAATAACCCCTGCTTATAGCCAAGCTTTCGACCAACAAGGTCCAAGGCCTGAATACCGTTGCTGCCCTCATAGATGGAAGCTATTTTGCAATCGCGGAGGAACTGTTCCACAGGATATTCCCGACAATAGCCGTATCCTCCGTGTATTTGAATGGCAAGTTCGGTAACTCTGAATCCCATGTCCGAACTCCAAGCCTTGCAGATGGGAATGAGGATATCCAGGAACCCCTGATACTTGTCCTTCTCTTCTTCAGTTGCAGCAATATGCACTCGATCTTCGCAATACCCCGCGTAGTAAAGCAAGGCCCTGATGCCCTCAGTGACGCTCTTCATCCACATGAGCATTCGTCGCACGTCCGGATGCTCAATGATGGGTACCTTGGGGGCCGTTGGATCCTTCATCATAGTGATGTCAGACCCTTGGTAGCGCTCCTTGGCATATCGCAAGGCATACATGTAGGCCGCGCTTGCCTGGGCCAACCCTTGGAATCCCACAGCCAGCCTAGCCTCATTCATCATGTTGAACATGATTCTCATGCCTTCATTTTCACTCCCAAGGAGATGACCGATGCAGTTGTCTTTCTCTCCAAAGTTCAAAGCACACGTGGCAGATCCGTGGATTCCCATCTTTTTTTCGACGGCCGTGGGAACGACGTCGTTGTCTACTAAATTTCCATTCTCTATGCGCTTCTTGGGAACGATGAAAATGCTGATGCCCCTGGTCCCAGGAGGCGCGCCTTCCACCCGAGCAAGAACCATGTGGATGATATTTTCTGCAAGATCGTGGTCCCCCGCGGAAATGAAGATCTTGTTGCCTGAGATCCGGTAGGTCCCATCGGGATTGCGAATTGCCTTGGTGCGTAGTGCGCCCACGTCGCTGCCCGCCTGAGGCTCGGTGAGGCACATCGTGCCACACCATTCGCCGGTGTACATGTTGTCCATGTACGTTCTCTTTTGCTCTTCGGTCCCGTAGATCTCGATGAGACGCGCGGATCCTATGGTTAAGCCTGGATACATCATGAGAGCCTGATTGGCCGATCCAAACAACTCCATGGTCGCGCAGTACATGACACTGGGAAAACCCTGTCCTCCGTTGTCTTGGGAGACGGGTAGCGCCGCCCAACCACCCTCACAATACTGCCGATACGCATCGTGAAAACATTCCGGCACATGGACCTGTCCGGATTCGAGTCTTACTCCCTCCGCGTCTCCCCTTGCATTGGTGGGAGCCAGAACCTTTTCAGACAATTTCAGGGCAGCGTCCAGAACCATGTCGAACATGTCTCTGGAGAATTCAGAATATTTCTCCGATTGACAGAGTTCCTCAATATTCAACTGTTCATACAGCACGAACTTTACGTCGCGCTCGTCTACCAAAAGATTCGCCATTGGATTTCTCCCTCCTTGAGAGTTCCGTTACGATGACTGCTAATCCGAAATCCCATCGTATTCTCGGTAAGGTTTCTGCCAGGTCTCCCAAGCCGCAATCTCGCTCCCATTAATGGACTTGACACATGGACCAGGTTCGATATGCGGCCTTGAGTACTGGTCAAAATGCTCCAGAAAACCAGGGAACTCCCCCATGATAATTTACCCTCAGGAGATTCCCGAAAATGTAAAAAGTTGAATTCCTCAGAATCAGTGCTCTCAATCTGATTAGCCCGCGAGCTGATTTCTGAACCTCGTTCCCTCAATATCGGATCAGTCTAACATCTTGTGCACTAATTTCTCAAGAAAAAAGATTAATTACTGAATCAGTGTATTTTTGGTTTATTAATACTGCATCTCTTTTGTAGACATTATGGGCTTCCTCCTTAACCCACCGGCTTCAGTATAACCTCATTCATTGACACAATAGGTTGGAAAGACTAGTTTCTTGCAAAGAGCCGGAACAGATGATTGCTCTTTCGGATATTTTCCTCATAGGAACGGAGGCCACGACCATCATGTGGGAGGATCTGAACACAAAGACCGTTGAACTCATGCGAGGCGGGAAGTTGTCAGAGGCAGAGCAATCCGCCACAGAAGCCATCGCGTCCATGCGCGATGCTCTGCCGGCCGAGGACTTGCGTTTAGCACGTGCGCTCCAAAACCTCGCTGAGATTTATAGAGCCCAATCACGCCTCACTGAATCAGAGGCTTTTTTGAAAGAATCCATTGATATTCGCGAAAAGGTCCTGGGTCGAGATCATCCTGAGGTTGGCCTGGTCCTGAACAACCTAGGTGGGGTATATTTTGAGCAGGGCATGTATAGGGCTGCCGAACCACTTTTTCGCAGGGCAATGAAGCTCTTTGAGAGAGCCCTTGGTCAAAACAACGTACAGACGGCCAACTCTATAGCAAATCTGGCGGCTACATTGCGGGCCATGGAAAAATATCCCGCTGCCAAGCCTCTTTACGAGACGGCGCTGGCTATTAAGGAAGGCGTGCTTGGAAAAGAGCATCTGGAGGTAGGCGCTTGTCTCAACGAGCTGGCTGGGCTCTATGACGGTCTTGGCCGCCACGCAGAAGCTGAACCTCTGTACAGACGAGCCCTCGAGGTTGCCGAGCGGAATTTTGGCCCCATGCATCCTCATGTTGCAAGCTCCTTGAATAACCTGGCTTTTTGCCTTGTAGGCCTCGGAGAATACGAAGACGCAGAAGCTCTGCTTCTGCGGGCCCACAAAATACTTGAAATGAACTTTGGTGAATCGCACCCCATAGCACTTGAGGGTTTGAACAATCTCATAGAATTCTTTGATGGCGCGGGCAAGCCGGAGGCTGCTCAGGCAGCCAGGGAAAAGGCACGTGCCGCGTGTTCATGCAGGACCTAGCCCACACATGCCCAGATCGTCTTGGTATGCAGTGTTGAAGACCGAGGGTTTTCGCATGAGACTTGCCTCAACCTTTATTTGCGTAGCAACCCTTTTTGTTGCTTTACCCGGGTCTGCCATCGGACAGGAGCAGTTGTGGTCCCAACTCAACAAGGAAGCCGCCCAACTATATAAGAAAGGCCAGACGACCGAAGCCTTGGCTCTGGCAGAAAAAGCCCATGCTATGGCCGAACAAGTCTTTCCAGAAAACGATCTACGCATTGCCACTTCTTTGAGCATAATTGCCACCATT
>JAUPKT010000556.1 GCA_030837305.1 Thermodesulfobacteriota bacterium | reverse complement strand
GGGAACCAGTCCCCTGGTTTTTATGTCAAGACGATTCTTATGTTCGCCGTCCTTTTCAACGATGAAGTTTCTAAAAAAAGACAGCGGTGGCCTTCCCTGGAGACAGTCCTTGGCAAGATACATAAGGAAGATTCCCTTCTTGGGCGCAGATTCCGCCAAATGATCCCGCAGTTTTTGCCCCAATTCAAGGTGACCATATCCGGGCCTGAAATCAAAGAAAATGGTGGCATGGAGGACTTCATCCGGGTTGGGCGCCCCCATCCACTTATCGAAATAGGCTTGCCATACCGCGTATGACTTACGCCATTTTGGATTGGATGCCATCATCTGTCCTTTGCAGAGCGGGTATCCGCATGCCTCAAGGTGTTCAATGGCTTTGTTGCCGAATCTTCGGAAATATAATTTGGATGCTTTAATTTTTTCCCAGTCGCTCGTGGGCGTCCCGTAGACGAGGGCATTGTCCTGATCTGTTTTGAAAGTCTGTTCTCTCCTCCCCTCGCTGCCCATCATAAGCCAGCAGAATGGCTCTGGAGCAGGCCCCATCTCTTCGTACAGAAGGCTGAGGAGACGATCCACGATGCTGTCGTTGAGAATGGAGATCATTCGGGTGATGTTGTTCGCCTTCGCCCCTTCCTCAATGAGAGTTCGGATTACCAGTGGGATTTTCTGGGAGAGGGAATAAAGGCCCTCAATCTTACTCTGGGCCATGATCTCCCGAAAGAGATAGAGGGGAGAGGCGCCTTGGTGAACCATAATGTCATGGGCAGTCACGACGCCGACGATTTTGCCCTGCTTCTCGATCGCCAAATGATGGACTTGCTGGTTCATCATTTGTATCAGGGCGTCGAAGCACATAGCGTGTGCCGAGATCGTGTGTACGGGGGACGCCATGATTTTGGCCACGGGAATCGAATAATCAAGTCCCTTGGCCACTACCTTGGAACGCAAGTCCTTGTCCGTTACGATACCCACCAGTTCATCGGTCTGGTCTCTTACGAGCAGGGAGCCGATCTTGAGGTCGGACATTCTTGCAGCAGCCTGCTGGACGGTGTCACCCCCTGAGATGGTCGCCAGGGCGCGTTTGATAACGTCCTGCACCTCCACTGAAAACAAATGAAAGGTCTCGGGCGGTTTGGTGCCCATGCGAGCGCTTCGCAGCTCGGAGTAAGCGGTGCTCACGACTTCTTCCGAGAACCTCTTCAGGAAATATTGGGCTACCCGAGGGTTGTTTCGGACTAAATCCAGCAAGGTATCCTTATCCATAAGGTAGCAGAAGGTATCCTCAACGGTCTCCACATTAAAACTGGCCTTGGAATCTCTTATGATTCCTAGTGCCCCGAAATAACCGCCCTCGCCTCTAAAATCCTGAAGAGTGATCGTGGAACTTTCATCAGTCAGGTACACTTTCACCCCTCCCCGCGCGATGAGATGGAGGTGGGTAACGTCAGAAACCTCCTGTTCCAGGACGAGCGTGCCTTTAGGGAAAAAATCGAGTATGCACTTAGCGGCAAGGTCTCTGAGAAGGGCTGCATCCAGTTCTTTGAAGGGCAGCGTTTTGCTGAGAAATTCGAACACCGCCTCTGGGTCTGCCTGGTGGATTTGGCTTTCTTCAACCATGGCGCCTCCTTACACAATCTGAAAACTGAAGTTCATTTTGTCATTGTCGTATGAAAAACGAGAATTCCTGCCTCACCATGTCCAATAGGGCATTGATGACGCAAAATGTCTCCTTCAATATCTTCCGCTCCAAGTCAGACAGATTGCCGGCATCTATGTAGCTATTCACTTCGGAACCTTTTTCAAAGAGCCGCAGCTGATGCACGAGGTTCAACTGCACGACGAACTCGTATGCCTCCCTGGCATCAGAACACAATTCCATTGAAATCTTGCCTTCTTGGGCCAGGAGTTCAAATCGCGTAACGGTATTTGTTTCTGAAATCCCACAACGCAGGGCCATCAAGCGAGCCACATCGACAAACGGCCACAGGCCCTGTCTCGCGAGGTCCACGCGGTGTGTACGCTTTCCATTCGTACCGATCACGACATCTCCGTAAAAAGACAAGGGGGGCTGATTGGCAAGGCAATCGGCTGCCAAGTGTGCAAGAAACATGGGCTGCCGGCTAATTTTGGAGAAGCACCCTCTTCTCAGGGCTGCTGCCAGTGATTCTTCGCCATAGGTTGGGCGAAAATCCAGAAAATTAGTGGCTGAGATTGCTTCCTCGGGGTCGAGTGCCGAGATCCATTGTTCGAAATAATTCTCCCAGACTGGATATGGCTTTCTCCAACATGGGTTGGATGGAGAGACGAGTTCCTGGATATCTTGAAATCGGCAGGCTTTGAGGTGCGCATCAGCCTCAGATGACAGACACTCGAAATAGGCCTCTGCCTCCAGACGGCGATCCTTTTCTCCCGGATCTTGATAAACCAATGCATTTTCAGGGTGCAGACCCAGCGTCTGCTCCCGGCGTCCGTCAACGCCCAAGGACAGCCAGCAAAAGTCAACCGGTGCTGAGCCCAGTTCTTGAACCAGCAGGTCCATGAGACGCTTGAGGACGCTGTCTGCCATCAGAGTTATTACTCGCGAGACATTTGATGCCCTGGCTCCCTCTTCGATCATTGTCCTGATTGCCATGGGGATTCGCCGAGACAAGTCATGGAGCCCTTCAACCTTTTTTTGGGAGGCAATTTCCCGAAAGAGGTAAATGGGCCACGTGCCCTGATGAATCATGACATCCCGCGCCGTCACTACGCCCAGGATTTGTTCATTCTGTTCTACGACTAAGTGGTCAACGCCTTTCCTTACGAATTCCAGGAGTGCCTCGAAGCATGGAACATCTGCAGGTACGGTGTAGATTGGAGAGGTCATGATTGTATCCACCGTCTCTCCGTAGTCCATGCCCTGGGCGACTACTTTGGTCCGCAAATCCTGATCAGTGATGATTCCTTCGACAGTGCCGTCGGGATTTCGTACTAAGAGCGATCCGATGCCAAATTCGTCCATTTTAGAACCGGCCTCAAGGATTGTAGCGCCGGTGTTTATCATCACGGGCTCAACCCTCACGAGCGAACGAACCCGTGATTTAAACAGATGGAGGAAGCTCTGGTCCCTGAGCTTCAGCCTGTCCCTCCTGAGTTCGCCGTAGGCCTGGGAAGTGAAATCTTCCGAGAGATTCTCGAGGTAGAACTGAGCAAAACGGGAATGCTTTTCCACCAGGGAAAAAAAGACGGTTTTTTCGAGAAGGAAACAGTACGTATCCTCATAGGCCTGCACAGAAACATCAGACCGCGTTCCCCGGAATAAGGAATGCGCGCCGAAAGCGCCGCCCGCGCTGCACATTTCCATTAATGTCTCTTGAGCGTCTTGATTTCTCCTGAATACCTTCACCCCACCCTTTTGGATGAGATATAAGTAAGCGATGTCCGAGACATCCTGTCGGAATATAACCGTTTCCCGGGGAAAATATTCAACGAGGCACGCTTTGGCGAGTTGTTCGAGAGAAGAATGAGGAAGTGTTCTGAAGGGCAAAGTCTTGGCCAGGAATTGCACGATCACTTTGGGTGAAACGGCGAGACTTTCCAAAACCATGCTACCTCCAAGGAGCATTGCGGTATGGGCCAGAAACTGTCTCAGGTCTAAAACAAATCCTTCGCACGGTGTGGTATTATACGGCTAAACAAGAGAGAGTTGTATTGTGCGTTGCAATCTTTTCCTCTTCAAGGACATTTTCATAACGGAGCGCGGATGCTCTGTGTGCACGAGATGATATGGAGCTGAGAGTAGGGATAGTAAGAGACGATCGATATTTTGTCCATCAGACCGGTGTCACGCATCCGGAAAGAGCTGCTCGGCTCAAAGCTGTCTACCGAATGCTGGACAAAGATTTTGCCGACGGACTCATTGCAATCGAACCGGAGCCCGCAACACTTGAACAGTTGGAGCTTGTCCATAGTCCGGCATACATCAGAAAACTTTTGAGAACCCCCGAGCGGGAGGTTACTCACCTGGCCCAGGATACTCCTGCGGGTACACAGACGTACGTTTCCGCTTGGCTGGCTGTTGGCGGCTGCATTAGGGCCTTTCATTCTCTCCTTTCACGGAGGTGCGATGCGTGCGTGTGTCTCGTGAGGCCGCCCGGTCACCATGCAACGCGCAAAGGAGCCGGCGGCTTTTGTATCTTTAACAACCTTGGGATAACTGCTACGTATGCTATAGAGAGACATGGCTTGCAGCGCATACTGATCATCGACTGGGACATCCATCATGGTAACGGGCTTCAGGAGCTTTTCTATGACAGGAAGGAAGTCTTCTATCTGTCTACTCATTACAAGGGTTGGTATCCGTACAGTGGAGATTGGGATGAGGTGGGCAAAGGAGAGGGGCTCGGATACACGGTGAATGTTCCGATTTCCAAAGACGTATCAGATGAAGAATTGACCAGTCTGTATCGAAAGTTGCTCGGTCCTATATTGAGGAATTATAATCCGGAAATGATCATGATAGCCGCAGGATTCGATGCTCACTGGCGCGACCCCCTGGGGAGAACCCAAGTCACCGAGAATGCTTTTGGGGTGCTGACCGAGATGATTTTGGAACTGCGGGATGATGTACGACGACCTCCCATACTGATGGCGCTTGAAGGAGGCTATGATCCTGCGGCTCTGGCTGCTTCGGTTCGGCAAGTTCTCTCCGCCCTGACTTTCAAAGGGAAGAAAAAACCGGTCAACATCCCGTCGAATCCCAGAGCTGTTGAGCTTGCACAAAAAACTGTGGGCATTCATAAGAACTTTCGAGTTTGGACTGAGTGAATTGGTCCTCACATCCATCAACACATTTATGCATGGACAATTACCCAAATCCCATTTTTTTGGTTAGAACCGTATGATTAAGACCGTAATCCCAGCTCAAAATACCAACCCGGACGTTGAGTCCTACGGGTTCTTTGCCCGGACTTTCTCTTGGAAAGATCTTGAAAAGGAATTTACCTGGCAGCAAACAGGCAACGTCAACATCGCCCACGAAGCCATAGATAAGTGGGCTGCAAACCGGGACGTTCGTGACCGCACTGCCCTGGTGTTCGAGAAGGCCGGTGCGGCAAGAGAATATTCCTTTCTGGAAATACGAGAAACATCGTCTCGATGGGCAAACTTACTTACGGAACACGGATTTTTTCTGGGGGATCGGCTCTTCATATTCCTGCCGCCTTGCGCGGACATTTATTTCATCATGGTGGCGTGCGCACGGCTTGGTGTAATATTTTCCCCCCTGTACGCCAATCTCAGTACGGATGAGCTTGAGGCACGGATCAGAAATGCGCGCCCGAAGGGAATCATTACTCACCCGAACATCGCGGATGTACTGCCGCAACGTGCCGTGGCCTCCTTAGAGCACGTTTTCTTTTTGGAGCCTCCACTGTTGGGCAATTTTCCGGGGGAGAAATTGGTGGGGGAATCTTTGGCTTCTTATCCGGCCAAGACCATCACGAGATGGCTGAAGCCGGCTTCTCCTTTATATCTCGTATACACTTCAGGGTCGCACGGTCCTCCCAAAGGCGTTGTCCATGCTCACCAAGACATGTTGGGCCATCTTGCCACAGCTCGCTATGTGCTCAACCTAAGAGCCGGTGATAGGCTGTGGACGGATGCCGACCCCGGCTGGGTCACCGGGACTGTTTATGGTGCTTTCGCACCCTGGCTTTGCGGGGCGGTCAGCGTTATACAGGCCGACGATTTTTCCGCGTCCACGTGGTACAGGACATTGGAACGTCATCGGGTGTCATCGTGGTATACGACCCCGAGGACTCTTTCGAGACTACAGGTTGCCGGTGACGATTTGCCGGGCAGGTACGATCTGTCAAGCTTACGACATATAGCTTCTGTCGGCGAGCATTTGTCTCCTGAATTGATCTTCTGGGCAAAGCAGGTAGTGGGGCGTCCACCACATGATACATGGTGGATGAGCGAAACCGGCATGATCTGTGTCGCGAATTTTCCTTTCATGAACATCAAGCCCGGCAGTATGGGGAGGGCTTTCCCCGGAGTTGAGGCAACCGTTCTGGACGAAACCGGCGAACCGGTTGCCG
>JAUPKT010000555.1 GCA_030837305.1 Thermodesulfobacteriota bacterium | reverse complement strand
GCTATGCTAACACGAATGAACCAGTTTTCGAGGGGTTTGTGTCTTTCTGTTGATCAGAACCAGAAATTTTTCTACGATATTATCTTCCAAATCTTGTATCTCTTCTGTGTTCATGCCCAGTACCGGAATGATTCCGCCTGCCATTTCTCGATGGCCCCCTGCAGAGCCCGAGTGGCCCACGAGTTTTCTCAGAATTCCCCCAGCCTGCTGTTTCCGAGAAGACGACCTGAGGGACATAATAAGAACACTCTCCATCTGCCCAATACATAATGACCAGCTCACGTGTTCTGTGCGAAGCAGCAAGTCTGCCAGTTCCGGGACGATGGCCTCTGATCGGATGGGTCCTAGCTGTGAGATGGCCACGTCTCTGTAAAGGACTGTGCTCGAGAGCCCTTGATAATAGTCTTCAAAATATGATTGCGGTAGAGGAGGTTTCTCAATCCAACCGAGGACTCGAGGATTTGTGAGTGGGGCGAGGAAACTGAAGGCGCTGAAATCAGCCTTGCAGGCTCCCCTTACCAAAGAACCAGTATCCGCTTTGAGACCGTACATGAGAGCATTCGCAACACATCTAGTAGGAGCAAGGCCCATAGCCATAAGGTACTCCGTTATGATCGTCGATGTGGACCCATAATGCGGCCTGACATCATGAAATGGAGTCTTCTGGGACAGTTTTCTCAAAGGATGGTGATCTATAACTATAAGAGGTAAAACATCTTTTGAAAGGACCAGACTATTTCCCGTTCCGGGCTGTGCATCAATCAAGGCGATATCCGACGTGGGCGCCTCGTTCAATTTCGTGATGCGGGTCATCTTGATCCTGAGCCTGTGGATCATGGCCTTGTTCTCGGCCCTCGTGACGACCCCTCCGTAACAAAGAAAGGAGCGGATCCCGAACTTTTTCCCCAGGAGAAATGCGAGTCCGTAAGCTCCCGCTATGGAGTCTGGATCCGGGTTATTATGACAGAGAATCGTGATACGGCGTGTGGATCCCTTCTCCAGACAAGAGGCCAGAGCGTGAATCTTGGACACAGACTTGCTAAGGTCCCACCGTAAAGTATTCATTCTTCTTGAGGTATTATGATTCGTCTTCGTGGGGCTTTACGCCAAGATCAAAAGAAGCCGTCATTTTGCGGACCACACGTTCACTCAAGACCATGCCACGGATTATACCCTTTGAACGCGCATACCGATTCTCGATAAAAGCCTCGAACCATAAATCACGTTTGTCCGTGAATCCTATTACTCCTACCATTGTGAGGGTTTCTCCTGGAGGAGCCATGGTATTGAGATCGGGAAATTCAGTCCCTGTGAGGATCGGCACGAGTCTCCTGTCTTTGAGCAATTTCATGATCATGAATGTTCCAAGCTGTGCCACGGCCTCCATTTGAAGATGGCCCCCAAAGAGCGGCATACCGACAAAATGATCTTTCAAAATGAGATTCGTCTCGGGACCAGGTACGGTATATTTCCCAAATCCCATCATTCCGTGCCGAAATCCCCCTGTTTCCATAATCACTTTATCAAGAAACAAGAAGTTTTCGCCATACATAGGCAGCGTACGACGGATCTCATCCTTGTCGTACTCGACCCATGTACGGTTGATTACAGGAGGCACGGGCTTCTCTGGTAGCGGTGGCGCGCAGTTGATCTGATTTGCACCCATCAAGTCCTGAAAAAAGACCTGTCGCACATCTCCCGGTTGATATTTTCCCTTTTCCATGAACTCTCGCACCAACACGATGCCGGACACGTCCCTCACAAATTCGGAAATCAATTCCACGGCCTTTCTCATGACAGGAAATCTACCGTCCTTACGCATCCTTGAGAAAAGATCTTGTACGGTATTCCACATTTCCGGGCTGTTTTCAGACTGAGCAATTTTTTTCCAATTTTCATGGAGAAAGCCCGTGAGGAAATCCAGGGTTTCAGTCCATCCTTGTATTTGTGAGAGAGACTCCTCCATGCTCTGAAAAGGCCCGGCCGCATCAGGGGCTATATCCCCCAGAGATTCCTTGCATTTCCAATAGTTGAATATTACGGCCAATTCAATCCCGGCGAAAAACTGCGATGACTGCGTCCACGCTTCAGGAAGAGCAACGACAAGGGTGTGTTTGCCCTCTTTGGCCATGCGCATCGCCAATCTCTCAAGATACCGTTTGGTATGAGCTATAAAATAGGGCAGTTCGCCACGGTAGGTTAATGCCACATAATGGGTCGTCTCATCACAGATATCTCGCAGCCCTAAGACTGTATCTTGGAACGATTGTGCGTTGACATAGTACACGTTCCTTTTTACAGGCGTAGCCAGATCAAAAAAGGTCTCTTTTCCCTTCAGGATGTCGCCGACAGACTTCATTACGGACGGCTGCCGCGGAAACCCTCCAGCTACTGCATGTACCACTGCATGAAGCGGGCCTGATCGCGATGCCTTGAGGCGTGCGGCGATCTCTTCGCAGGCCTCGAATACTTTTTGCCTCTTATCGGAGTCGTATCTGAGGGGAACATCTATGAGTTGAGCGCCAAGATTATCGAAGAATGATTTTTCTCGGGGATCGTCCGGACTGAGAGTAGTACAATAAACAGTTGCACCAGTTCTTATTGCCGCCTTGGCAATGCCTTCGCCATAACCCCCGGCGCGAGCCCCTATTATCAGTATGTTCTTGTTTTCAAGCATGAAGTAGTTCCCGCCGTTTCACCAGAGATCTTAACCATAGAGCATTACACTTTTTAAGCCATTCAGTCAAATTCAAAGGGTTTCTGGAGTGCGGTCACTTTTTTCTTCTCCGCGTGGTCCAAGACGTCTACAATGAGACTAGTTCATTTAGAGAAAAGATGATTATCGGCCCGACTTTAGTTGGAGCCGAATGAGAGGCAAGAAATGGCATGGAGACATGAAAAAGAGGATTTTGCCCGACGCATATTGGGATTACTCTACGAAAAGGGCATGATTCGTACTTGCTACCGAGACAAACCTGATGGCTGGACCCTCATATCCGGCCTCTACAGTCCTCTCTATATACAGTTGAGACCGATTGTCTCTCATCCTCAATTGTTTGCGTTGATATGCACTGCCATGGTGCGGATGATCAAGGAAGAAGCCCCTGACGTCACCAAAACGGTGGGAATCGCCATGGCGGGAATACCACTAGTGGCGGGAATGTCTATCGTAGGAAACGTGCCGGCAACCTTTACACGAAAGCTCGAGGGAGTGAAAACCGTAGAGGCCTTGAAACTCGCCATTTCTTCATACGGGGAGCACGCTCTCCTGGAGGGAAATCTTGTAAAAGGCGACAGGCTTGCCATCGTGGATGACCTTGTCACCCGCTTTGACAGTAAACAGATTGCGCTGGAGCAGCTTAAACATGAGATTAACAGACATGGCATAGAAGACGTGAAGTGTCGAACCATTGCTGTCGTCGTTGATCGGGAACAGGGAGGGGCTGAAGCGGCCGACGAACTCGGAGTTCAGCTTCTGCGTCTGATTCCCTTCAAGTCATTGGGGATAGAAATGCTGAGAGCCGCCATGCATCCCACGGAGTGGGACATCATTCGGCGTTACCTCGACAACCCGGCATCGTTTCAAGAGGATAGCGTTCGGCAAGAATTGGCAGACCTTTGCTCAAGAAAGTGAGCTTTGTTTCGGTCATCAGTCTTCCTGACCGCACATGTGTCATCACGGTCCAACCCAAGCGATCTCCCCTGAAAGTATGGCAATGGTTGCAACTTGACCATAGATTCGTCGCGTACTAAAAAGGTGACTGTCTCAAAATACTCTGGTCTCGAGACGGTCCGACGGAGACCAGGGTCACCGGAACTCCCGAAAGATGTTCTATCGTTTCTACGTAATCCCTGGCGTTCTTGGGCAAGTCATCAAAAGACCGGCATTGCTCGAGAGGCTCGTTCCAACCCTTCAATTCACGATACCGTGGGATCACTCTCTCGAAATCTTCTACATTGGCCGGAACCCGATCAATGAAAGTGCCGTCTATTTCATAACCAGTACATACCAGAATCGGAGATATACCCGTCAGGACGTCCATCTTGGTCAATGCGATGCCAGTGAGACCATTCAGCCGAACGCTGTGATTGACAATCACCATGTCCAGCCATCCGCATCGTCGGGGCCGTCCGGTGGTGGCGCCATACTCAGCCCCCTTGGCCCTGATTTCTTCACCAAGTGAATTTTTCAGCTCGGTGGGAAAGCCACCCTCTCCCACACGTGTGGAATAGGCTTTTACAACCCCCCAGACTCGTTCAATGCTCGTCGGGCTTACACCGGCTCCGCAACTGGCATTACCGGAAACCACATTCGACGAAGTGACAAACGGATAGGTGCCGTGATCTATGTCAAGAAGCGTTCCTTGAGCCCCTTCGAAAAGGACTTTGCTTCCACCGTTAATCCGCGAATATAATACCTGGGAAGTATCTGTTATGTGAGGCTCCAATTGCCTACCAAACATGACGTATTGGTCGGTCACCTCATTGGCATCCAGCGGCGTCTTGCCAAATCTGTGCTGTATTAAGAAGTTCTTCTCCTCAAGGCTGGCGGTTATTTTTGTGCGCAATGACTCGGGTCTGAGTAAATCGCCCATCCGGATTCCCATCCGAGATGCCTTGTCTTCATAAGCCGGGCCTATACCTCTGCCGGTGGTGCCAATTTTTTTCCCGGCCAAGAGATCCTCACGGCCCTGATCGATTATCTTGTGATAGGGCATTATCACATGGGCTCGATCCGAGATGAGCAACTGACTGTCCTTTGGAAAATGACCTCTCGAGCGGAGTTCATTTTTTTCTTCCAGCAAAACGGAGGGATCTATGACCACTCCATTGCCGATGATGTTGAGCGTCTCTGGATACAGAATTCCCGACGGTATAAGATGGACAATGACTTGTTCACCAGAAACCTTCAGCGTGTGACCGGCGTTGTTTCCACCCTGGAATCGAACCACCACTTCGGCTCGACCGGTAAGAAGATCGACTATTTTACCTTTTCCTTCGTCACCCCACTGGGTCCCTACTACTACCAGTGTACTCAAAGTAAATTTCCCCTCTTCAAATAATGGCGTACAGCATCAAGACCGGTCATCCGACAAGTTTTCTTCCTGATCTGCTTAACGGATCAGAGATCAAGTATGACTTGTCTGACACGGACAATTCCGCCGACTTTTTCTATGGCTCCCATTATGGCCTCGTCCGCCGGCGTATCGATGTTGATGATGGACAGGGCCATGCCGCCTTGACGATCCCGAGACAGATTCATTTGACCTATATTTATTTTGTGAGCTGCAAGTGCGCCGGAGACTCCCGCCACAACCCCTGGAATATCTCGATTTGATACGACCAACATGGGACCTGCGGGAACCGCCTCCGTCACAAATTCATCAATGCCGATGATGCGGGGTTCATCACCAATTCTTCTAATCAATGCACCCAGAACACGCAGGGTTTCAGCATCTCCACTTCTGACTGTGACTGCCAGGGTAGCACCCGAGTGAGATGATTCATGCCTGGTGGTCTCGAGAACCTTAATCCCTCTATCTTCGGCTATTAAACGAGCATTTACGTAATTGACTTCCGTGCCTTCGTACTGGGCGAGCAGTCCCAAGAGAGCCGAATTCGTTATGGGCCCGGCATTCGACCACGATGCAATCTCTCCCAGATATTCCACCTCCATTTCGGCCACGGGACCCGATAAAAGTCCACCGACAAATTGCCCGAGCCTTCTGGCAAGATCCATGTACGACATCATCTTGACACGGGTCGCGGGATCAACAACAGGAACGTTGGCTGCGTTTTTGACGATACCTTCTCTGAGGTATGCAACCATTTGTTCGGCTATGGCCAAGGCAACGGTCACCTGAGCCTCGCCGGTTGATGCGCCCAGATGGGGCGTAGTAATGACTCTCGGATGCACCACCAACTCACTGTTTCCAGGGGGTTTTGAGATAAAATCGTCCAGAGCCGCCCCAAAAACCTTTCCCGAATTCAAAGCATCCAGCAGGGCATTTTCGTCAACAATGCCTCCTCGGGCACAGTTCACGATGATGACACCGTCCTTCATGAGCTTAAAGGCATCGGTCCCTATGAGTCCACGCGTTGAGTCATTGAGCGGGGTATGCACTGTGATGACATCCGACTTGCAGTAAATCTCTTCGAGGCTCGCAGGCTTTGCTCCCAGTTGTGCCGTGGCGGCATCAGTCATCGCCGGATCGTGTGCAAGGACTGCCATCTTCAGACCGCGGATAGCCCGTTTTGTAACGATAGCGCCTATTTTCCCCAGGCCTACAACTCCGAGAAGTTTTCCCGATAGTTCGCGTCCCTGAAACTTCTTTTTCTCCCATTTCCCCATTTTCATGGACGCTACTGCCTGGGGAATGTGTCTGTGGACCGCCATGATGAGTGCCAGGGTAAGCTCGGCAGCAGCTTCAGAATTGCCTCCCGGGGTGTTCATTACGACAATCCCGCGCCGCGTCGCATCGGGAATGTCAACGTTGTCCAGTCCGGTCCCAGCCCTTCCGATGACCTTAAGTTTCGAGGCTTTGGCCAGCACCTGTCGAGTGACCCTCGTGTCGCTTCTGATCACTAGGCCGTCGTAATCCGATATGATTTCGGCAAGCGCTTCTTGGGAAAGACCTGTCTTGACATCCACTTCAAAGTCAGCATGGGAGAGAAAATAATCTATCCCCTGTTGATGGAGCTTGTCCGAAACTAAAATGCGGTATGTCATCGCGCTCTTCCCCGGACTGTCACGTCATCCATTCTTCTTCTCAAAGTCACCCATGAAACTTACCAGTGTGCGAACCGCATCCAAAGTGACGGCATTGTAAAGCGAAGCCCTGCAACCGCCCACTGAGCGATGCCCTTTGAGTCCTCCCATGCCCTGCTTTTGCGCTTCCGCCACAAACTTCTTCTCAAGGTCTTCGCTGGGCAATCTGAATGTCACATTCATGAGGGATCGGCTGTCCACATCTGCCGTGCCCTGGTAGAAACCGGTTTGATCTATTGTCTTATAGAGAAGCCCGGCCTTTTCCCTGTTCATCCTCTCAGCGGCCTCCACTCCCCCGACCGTTTCCTCGAGCCATTTGAGAACGAGCTGGACCAAATAGATGGCTACACAAGGAGGCGTGTTGTACAGAGAGTTCTTTTCTGAGTGGGTCGTGTATCTCAACATGGTTGGGATGTCGTCCGGTACTCTCTCCAGCATATCCGGACGGATAATCACGAGCGTTACTCCCGCGGGCCCAAGATTTTTTTGTGCACCGGCATAGATAAGCCCAAACGGCTTGGGGTCAAAGACTCTCGACATTATGTCCGAAGACATGTCCGACACCAACGGCACTGATCCTGCCTCAGGAAAGGACTGCCATTGCGTGCCTTTGATGGTGTTGTTGGACGTTATGTGCAGATAGGCTGCATGAGGGGTTATCGAGAAATCCTTTGGTATGTATTTGAAATCTCTGTCCTTACTTGATGCTATTACCGTGTGGGGCTTTTTCAGAATTTCTGCTTCCTTGATAGCTTTGGTGGACCATGTCCCGGTATTGATATAATCCGCGGAAGTTCCAGGAGGTATCAGATTCATGGGGATCATGGCAAACTGCAAACTGGCGCCTCCCTGGAGAAACAGAACCATGAAATCATCCGGCAGTTTCAGCATCCTCTTGGTTCTTGTTACTGCGTCATTAAGAACGTCTTCAAAAAGAGCCGATCGATGGCTTACTTCCGCTACGGACATACCGGAACCTTTGAAGTCGATAAACCCTTCCACTGCCGCCTCCAGGACAGGCAATGGGAGTGCCGCAGGCCCAGGATTGAAGTTGTAAATCCGAGACGCCATTTCCCCATCCCTCCTCATACAAATATACGTAATGATATCCTACTTTATCCGTTGAATGTACCTGAGAATGCTCCGTGTTTCAATAGAATTCGTGTTCCCCGAGACATCTCGTCGCGGTATTTCCGACGAGATGGAGGCGCGGTTCGGTTCGCGTTAACATTGTGTGGTTTGAATACAGCCCCCCTGCAATGGTCACTCTGTATTGTTTAGACAGCCGTGCGGCCCTCAGCAAATGGATCAAAGAGTTTTATGTCTTTCATGGCTCCGAAGGGACAGACAAGCCCACACATGCCGCATGCAACACACTTGTCCACTTCAAAGACAACCTTCATGTCAGGGCGCATGAGATTCAGGGCTCCGGTGGGACAAAGGCCGGTGCAGGCACCGCAGTGGGTACATTTTTCATCTTCGCGCCACACTTTGTCTGCCAATCGCTCCACGCCGACTTGACACTCCTCCAGGAACCGTATTCCTTCGTCAATGGCTGTTTCTTCACCTCGAAGTTCCAGCAGAATCCTTCCTTCCCGTCGGGGGAGTATCTTGGCCTCAAGGATATTGAAGACAAGATCAAAATCTTTTGCGAGCTTGTATATAACCGGCTTGTACATGATGCTTGATTTGAAAATGAGCAATACGTTTCTCGATGCCATGTTTTACCTCGATGAATCCGGTCTTCTGTTTCAAATGAGCTTGGTCGACTCCTCACCCTGTTTCGCTTAGGATAGGGACCAACTCCAAGTCTCCGAGTGCCGCCATTTGATCGTGCAAGACTCCGACAGCCCCTTTGACTCCCTTGATGCTCATGGCCCACTCCACCGCCTCCCGCAGATCGCTATGGTGTCCTATCCGGTTTCCCATGGCGGTTGCAACCGCATCTGCAAGGGACGCATTATTTGAGAACACCACTGCCGCATCAGCCCGTCCGAAGGACCTCGAAGGTCCCACTGACCCTGATGATGTACAGACACTGACGGGAAGGAGCGAGTCGGATATTCTGATACCCAGCCTCTGGCTGAAGGGCGAATCTCCAGCAAAGATTCCACAGG
>JAUPKT010000554.1 GCA_030837305.1 Thermodesulfobacteriota bacterium | reverse complement strand
GATCCGTTGAGATTCTCAATGCTTTTATTGAGCGAGAAGCCTCGGGACATTATCTTTGGGTCGGTGGTCAGGTCAGGATACGTAAGGTTCAATACATAGTTAATAAGTGTTTTTGAGTCAGAGTTAACGAGGATTGATTCTTTTTCCAGCAACTGGGCTGGATCGAGTTGGACGGCCGCTGCGGCTTTTGACAGGGTGATATTAGCCTGGCCGCTTGTGCCGTAAGTTATGTTCAAATTGCTCATTTCAGGGGATCTGCCGTCCATGGCTGAAAAATACCGCCTCAGGGCAAGGAGACACCATCCTGTGTCTGCGGTGGAGATCCAGCGTCCCTCGGGTCGCAATCCTTTGAGGAGGTATCCTGCCCAAGCATCGGCCTTCTGTTGGTGTCCTCCAATCTCCATGGCTGCCAGGAGACACGTTGCCACTTCTCTGTACGATGAATCGAGATAATCCCTCCGTGTCTGATTAAGCGGTGGGTTCAGCCGCTTAAGCATCTCCCGAAGACGGGGATCCGGGACGGCAGCAATCTTCTTCGCGGACATGAGCAGTAACGCCTTGGACTGGTCGCTCAACTCGTTGTATCTGTCGAGAAAACCCGACAGTTCCTGCGAAGTGACCATACGAGCCATGGCAAGATTCAGTATAGCCAATTCACGGGTCCAAAGGGCGTCTCGGTAATTGTTCCAATCAATGGAAAAGAGCTGTTGACGGACATACTTGAGCGCTTTTTCAACGGGATGTTTGGGAACATCAAGGCCACCTTGACGAGCTGTCTGGAGAGCGAACACGGCGTACATGGAAGCCCACCACGAGGAATCAATCGTTCCCGGCCAGTACGAGAAACCGCCGAGGTCAGTTTGCATGGAAAGGAGTCTCTCAACCCCTCCTTTGAGGTACTCATCAACCTGTTTTCCATTCAGTCCCGGGAGCATCTTGGATTCTACAAGCCCCCTGATTCCTGCCAATGCAATAATCCCTGAACTCGTTTGTTCGAGGCATCCGAAAGGATAGTGCATGAGATATCGAAGTCCTGGTTCCAGCTTGGTCCAATTGGTGGTAGCGAGATCAAGACGAGCCTCCAGGTCCCCGGGGTTTATTTCCGCACCCGTAAGCTGTTTCAATTTTTCCGGCAACCCGACCTGAATCCCGATTTTCTGGCTAAAATCACCGGTTTTTATGGAGTTCACCGGGAGATAGCGAGATTGAACGGGTAAGGCGGATTCCACGGCGTCCTGAAAGGTTTGTTCATTTGCTGTAAGCGTGCTGGTGAATTTTACGGTCCCTTGATCAATGCCGCCCAGCGCAACAACATGTGCCTTGATCGCTGCGCTTGACCATGGCACTATCTCAACTTGGGATTGTGCCAGAGTCACTTGCAGACCAGGGGCAGGAGTTGCCGTGAGCGATGCCATACCCTTATGAGCAGTCCTATTCTGGAGCAGCACGGGTATGTGGCAAGAGTCACCGGTTACAAGGAAGCGTGGGATCGAGGGCTCTACGGAAAACTCCTTGGACACAACCATCCTGCGTTCACCAGAAACAAAGCCGGGGCCTTTGTCACACGCAACTGCGAAGACTCTATAGGCTGTGATGGTATCCGGCAGTTGAAACCGGATGGTTGCCTTTCCGCTTTCATCGGTTCGAAGCGCAGCATTGTAGAAGGCAACGGGACGAAAATCTTTCCTGAGGGCCGAACTCAATTCTCCGACGCCCAAACCGCCGCCGGTGAGGGGGCGAGTGGAGATGCGTTTCAGGATGTCTTGGCTTATGAGATCCTTTCGAAGGTCACCGGAAAAGACGGCCAGAGGCACGTTGAAACGATTTAGTGGGCTGAGGTCCGGTGTTGTATAACGTGTCAGGGCAAGAACAGCTTCATCCACGACGCAAACGGCCATCTCCACCGCAGCCCCTTTGCCGGATTCCTCGGAAACACGGAGTGTGAGGGATTTCTTCTCTCCGGGTTTGGCTCTCAGTTCCGAAGATTCGGATTCGATATCAAGCTTTAGTCTCTTGAGATCAGACCGAACGCCCACATCTGCATACCCGTAGTAAATTGTGGGAACTGCTGAATCGGTCTGGTTCGCGTATACGGGAAAGGCGTCTCTGCCCAAGGGCGCCATAACAGAGAAAAAAACGTTGGGTAGGTGGTTGGTTCCTGCCTGAAACTCATAGCCATCTTTCGTTTCACGAACACTGAGAACTCGATAGTCAAGAATGTCGGCCTTTTCGAGCGTTACAAGACAATGTTTGACCGGTTTGGGGGTCTGGAACTGCACCTTTACGGTTTCGCCGATTCGATATTCTCCCTTGGAGAGTGACACCAAGATCTCGTCGGCCGTACGAACCTCATTCTCTCGGCGTTCGCGAGTCCAGCGATCGTAGTCTTCCCAGCCCACTCGAAATACCGTCTGGCTAGTGTATTTCCTGCCTGCGGACTCGTAGGTCAAAGCCACGAGATACTCCCCTGCGTCGTTGAGATCGATCTGGAAAACGGCTTGACCTTGCGTCAGCTCACGTTGCGATCCGATGGTTTTTACCCAGCCTTCCTCCCACAAGGAGTTCAAATTCCCATGGCTGTCCCTCTTTTCCACAAAAAAGAATTTGCGCTCCATGATGGCTGCGTCGATCTTGCCCGATGGAACCGACTGCCCTTTATGGTCAACAACAGTGATCTTTAGTGGGGCCGAGTAACCTGTCTGGACCTTGCGGGGATGCTCCTCTATACCCACGAGAAACTGCGGCACTGGATTGTACTTTTCGACTTCTGTGGCGGGTTCTCCGTCGATGTCCACAACAGTGGCTGCGTTTTCAACGGCGTAGATGCCCGTGAGGAGCTTGGGATCCAAGGGAACCGACAAAGACAGACGTCCGTCTCCATTGAGAACGGCTTCCCCGGACTCCAAGAACAGCCTTTTTTCGTCTTCATTTCCGAAGAAGAAGCCGTCAAACCCTTTTGCGGTATTGGTAGCGGGAACAAGTTCCGCTCTCCACCGCACACGCCCGTTTTTCACTGGTCCGCCTGCGTAATATTGGCCTCTCACATCGACCGAGAGATAGGATTCCCTCACTTTAACGGCTACGAAGTCTTGGGCCGGTCGGTCCTCAGGTTTAATGGACAGGGACACATAATGCCTCTGGGCCTTGAATTCCTGAACCATGAAGGTACGCGAAAAAGCGGGGGTTTTGCTCGGAGCCGCAACTGGTTTTACCTGTATGGTATAGGTGCCCACGGGGAAGTACTTTTCAATGATGACCGAGTCCCAGCAGGAACCGAATTCATTCATCATGAGTTGCTTACTGTAAATAATATCCTGGCGGGGGCTGATGATCTCAACCTGAACTTTTGAGCCGTCAGGGGACACGATGTGGTCGTTCTGGTAAGTCCGGGAAACGAACTTGAAGTGTGCGGTCTCACCCGGTCGGTAAACACCACGCTCAGTGAATACGCTCCCGTTTGTAGCCTGCGGGACTTCACGGGGCTCAGATGTCTGAGAAACGGCGAAGGGTTTCAATTGAGCGGTATCTAGTTCTAGGGCGCATGAGTCGTCATTGGTGGCCGCCAGTGCCCACTGCACCTTTGCCAAATCCAGAGGTTGCCGACTCCAAGAAGTGCCTGCAAGGGTGGAAAAATTTTCGCCGTTCCTGACGAGCAGAGTGCCATCGACCTTGGTGGTTCCGATGTTCACTAACAAACCATCAGAACCGGCCAGAATAATTGTCACTCCCCCAACCGGCTCACCGGTGTAGAGAGATGTTGTCCACAAGAGTAGAGACTTGTTGGAAAGTTTGTAGGTGATTGCCAGATCGGTTATCTGAATGAGCCGGGCAGATTCACCTTTGAACCGGCCGTCAGGGTCGCTGAGCAACGTTAGCCACGCCCCGCCTTGCTGAGGGTTTGGGCGGAAAGAAAGGGGCACGGAATAGTTGATCAGGTTGCCTTTGGCTTCAGGGGCAAAGAAAACTTCGGCGGCTTTCGTTGTTCCGGTTGGAAGAAGATTCGGGAGATGGGTTCCCTGAAATGCAGTTTTCAGGGCCTGGATGCGTCCATCCAAACCCTCGGTGGAGAATGCGCCTCCCGCACGGAGGGATTTCTGAACTTCCGGCACGAGGACCGGTGGTATGTGCAGCAAGGTTGCTCGAATCTTTTCCACTGCGGAGACAGTCACGGGAATGATTTGTCGGCCACGCAACTCTACGACTGATCTCTTTGATCTGAACGATATCTCGGGTTGGAGTCCCGGGCCCCTGAACGGCAATTCTTGTGCCGTAAACTGGGCTCTCCCCTCGTCAACAGGGACCGCGGACACTTTGAGCATGTAGTTGGCATCGAACTGCAAATCTCCCGTGAGAACAAATCGTTCATCGCCCTCCCTCGTCACCCTGAGTCCTTTCACAGTGGGGCTGATCGTGAGTGCTCGGGCAAGATCTCGCTCAGAAACTGGAGATGACGCGGTAAATCGTAGACCTTTTTCCTTTCTCGAGCGGTAGAATGTATTGAAGTCAGCGAGGGATATGGGTCTGGCCCATCCAAACTGTGCAGAGAACTCTCTCGGGAGTGATCGCCTACCGGCTGCGTCTGAGAGGCCCCTCTTGACTTTCACGGAAAGGCCCGTCCAGGGGGGCGTGGGATCGCTCGGTATCAAGACAAAGTCTCGGCCTGCTTCCGTTGGCTCCAAGAGAGAACCAGGCACAAGGAGGTCGAAGGAGACGGATGTGCCTTCTGCCGTTGCGGTCATGGCTTGGGCAAGATCCGAGGCAAAGACGGGATGATTAAATTTGAGACGCACCCCCCAATACCCCTTGCCTTTGGCTGTATCCAGGGCCTCACGAGATCCCTGGACAGTCAATTGATCACCATCAACCGATGGCTCAAAACCGAACATGGTGATGAACAAGAATACTAGGCCGCATAGGACTTTATGGGAGGATACATATCTCGAAAAGT
>JAUPKT010000553.1 GCA_030837305.1 Thermodesulfobacteriota bacterium | reverse complement strand
TTTGGCATCTGGCAGTCCGTCACATGGCAGCAGTACTTCGACAACGTAAGGGATCTTGCGTTGGGATTGGTAACGCTCGGGTACACTCCCGGTGACAAGCTCGCCATCTTGGGCGACAACCGTCCAGAGTGGGTCTACTCTGAATTGGCCATACAAGCTCTCGGCGGCACCGCGGTGGGCATCTTCCCTGACAGCCACCTGGATCAGGTGAAATATATTATCAATCATTCAGACGCCACTTTCCTCATGGTGGAAGACCAAGAACAGACGGACAAATTTCTCGACATAAGCGACCAGTTACCAAAGATCAGACACGTCATCGTTGATGACATGAAAGGCATGAGACATTACAAAGACCAAATTCTCGTACCAATGACTCGCGTCACGGAAATGGGACGGGAACTCCATGAAAAGGAACCGCTTCTGTTTGACGAGCACCTGGAAAAGGTTACCGAAGACACGATAGCCCTCATTGCCTACACATCGGGGACAACGGGCTTACCCAAGGGCGCCATGCTCTCCCATCGCAACCTGACGAAAATGGCCGTCAATTACGATTCCATTGACCCTGCGTTTCCCACGGACAACCATGTGTCCTTCCTCCCGTTGCCGTGGATCGGGGAGCAGATGACCGCCGTGTCCTGGAATCTCTACAAGGGGTTTACCGTAAACTTCCCAGAGAAACCGGAAACAGTGTCGGAAAACATACGGGAAATCGGCCCCAACATCCTGTTCGCACCCCCGCGTTTTTGGGAACGTATGTGCTCGGACATACAAGTCAAGATTCAAGACGCAATGTGGATAAAGCGTCTATTTTATAAGCTCGTAATGCCCATCGGCTATCGGGTGGCCGAAATGAGATTGACGGGCAAGGATCCAGGCCCCATGCTGTACGTCCTGGACAAATTGGGATATCTCCTCCTATTCAGGTCCCTTAAGAATTACCTTGGGTTGGGCAATCTGCGAAACGTCTATACCGGTGGAGCAGCTCTCGGAGAAGAGATCTTTCATCTCTTTTTGGCACTTGGCGTCAACATAAAACAGATTTACGGGCAAACGGAGACAGCGGGTATCAGCGTTGGCCACAGGAATCGAGACATCAAGCTTAATACCGTGGGAATCCCCATACCGGAAATGGAGATCAAGATCTCCGATACAGGCGAAATACTCACCAAAGGCCCCACCGTCTTTGTCGGATACTACAAGAACGACGAAGCCACGAAGAAAACCCTCATTGGCGGCTGGCTCCACTCGGGAGATCAGGGCATCATCGATGAAGACAATCATCTCGTGATGATTGATAGGATGAAGGATGTCATGATGCTTGTTGACGGGACTAAGTTCTCACCGCAGCTCATTGAAAACAAACTAAAATTCAGCATGTACATTTCTGAGGCCGTTGTCCTGGGAAAAGACCGACCCTTCGTGAGCGCCATGATCAATATGGATATGGCCAATGTGGGTAAATGGGCGGAAAACAGGAAAATCACGTACACGACGTATACGGACCTTTCCCAGAAAGATGCAGTCTACGAACTGATCGCCTCCGAGGTTGCCAAAACAAACAAAGCCCTGCCTAAAGCCGCTCAGATCAGAAGATTCGTCATGTTGTTCAAGGAACTCGACGCAGACGATGATGAAATGACGAGAACAAGAAAGGTCAGAAGATCCGTCGTTGAAGATCGATACACGGCAATGATTGAGGCCCTCTATGGAGATCAAGAGTACCGAGAGATCTCTTCCGACATCAAGTATCGAGACGGAAAAGGCTTCAAAATGCAGACCAAGGTTCGGATCATGGAAGTGCCGGAGGCCTTGTCGATTCGTGAAGGGATCGGGAAATGAACACCCAGCCGGAAAATGCGGGAACGGATGAGATCCTGCTCGAGCTGAAAAACCTCTTTCTCAGTTTTGGCGGGGTGCAGGTTGTTACCGACGTTTCCCTGAGCGTAAAACGAGGTGAAATCTTCACGGTTATCGGCCCCAACGGTGCTGGAAAAACCTGTCTGCTGAATTGTATCAACCGCTTTTATCAACCGAGTCACGGACAGATTTTTTTCGAGGGGATAGAGCTTACTCGCCTCAAGTCCCATCAAATAGCAACCCTCGGGATCGCCCGTACCTTCCAGAACGTGGAACTATTCAAAGGTATGACGGTCCTGGACAATATTAAATTGGGACGGCATGTTCATCTGAAAACCGGATTGCTCTCGGCAGGTTATTACTTTGGCAAAGCTCGGCAGACGGAACTCGCCCTGAGAAAGGAAATAGAGGAAACCATCATAGACCTCTTGGAGATAGAACACATTCGAAAGAAAAAGGTCGGCACCCTTCCGTATGGTCTTCAGAAACGGGTGGAACTGGCCAGGGCATTGGCCATGAGACCCAAATTGCTCCTGTTGGACGAGCCGGTAACGGGCATGAACTTGGAAGAGACCGAAGACATAACCAGGTTCATCCTCGATATCCATGAGGAATGGGGAGTTACCATCATCCTCATAGAACATGACATGGGTGTGGTGATGGACATCTCGAATCGTGTGAGCGTACTGGACTTCGGAGTAAAGATCGCCGAAGGTCCGCCCGAAGAGATACGACGCAACGAGCAGGTCATTAAGGCATACCTTGGCGAAAAGGACCTGACATATTCGCGACTCGGAGCTTAGATGCCATGACTGAAATGCTCGAAGTAAACAACCTGGAAGTAACATACAGTGAAGTCATCCTTGTACTCAAAGGCATGTCCCTCAAAGTCAAAGAAGGCCAAATAGTGGCTATCCTCGGAAACAACGGGGCAGGGAAGAGCACGACGCTGAAGGCGATATCTGGGCTTCTCAAATCAGAGAACGGCGAAATCACCGACGGAACCATCAGCTTCTTCGGTGAACGTATCGATCGTATGGATCCGGAGAAGATTGTCCGCAAAGGCGTTTTTCAAGTCATGGAAGGGCGAAAGGCCTTT
>JAUPKT010000552.1 GCA_030837305.1 Thermodesulfobacteriota bacterium | reverse complement strand
GCTGAAAATGGCTTGATATGCCCGGTCAGCCCAGGTGTCCACAATGTACGAGGGGGCCAGCACGATGTCGGACTGCCAACGGTCCGGCCCACCGGCTTTGGAAGGCCCAATCGTACCGAATTGATTGGTCAAGGGTCCCGCAGGACGGACGCCCCATGAATTAAGGTCCCTCCTGTTGTGATACAGGTCTTCCAGGAGCTTCCAACGGTCGAACTTTCTCTCCATGAATTCACGGGATGCTTTGCACCACGTGGTCACATACCGGAACGCCTCGTCCTGGAAATTCCTGTCCACAATTCTCCTGGTTGCGCTCCCCTTCATGGGACGTGACGGTCTCGTTTTCATTCAGACACCTCGACGATCCCGGACGCGGGGTTACATATCTTGTCCAGGAGGCTCCGATACGCCAGGAAACGCATGTGGTCCGGCGGGATCTGCTTGGCATGGGCGGAAAATTCAAAGTCCAGGGATTCTTTCCGCGCTGCCAGCAAATCCGCTTCACTGCGGATGAATCGGCCAAGCCGCGGGCTGCGGCGAGCACACGTGTCGTATCTTCCCGTATGAACGTGCATGGGTATTCCTTTGAAAAAGAGTATTGAAGCCGGATTGCCGGGCTTTATTCCTGTCATCCCCGACTTGATCGGGGATCCAGAAATCCTGGATTCCTGCTTCCGCAGGAATGACAAGAGAAGCCGTCATTGAGCGGTGAGGCGAGTAGCCTTATCAGGCAATGCTTGCGTAAGGTGTGCTCGAGCTTGATAATTTTATTATTGCGCGAGGCTTGGTCGCGGTCAACGATTCGAAGGAAAACCTGCTGGATCAAGCGCCCAAAGCCGAATGTCTCAAATTTGGAGATGGTGTCTACAGCCCTGGTTTTTCATAGCCCCGGCATGGGCGATGTTCACGGGCCTCTTTCGTCTCTACCAGTGAATACGGAATTCCTTTAGGTCCCACGAATTCCTTGACAGGTACCCTGCGATGCGGAGTATATAAACTCACGGAAGAATTTTTATCGAGATTGCTTCATTTACAATGCGTGCATGACGAGTCCGGTACAGATTCTCGAAGGTGCTCTGGAAATGGCACAAATGGCGGTGTCTCAATTTTGTCCGCGGCCGAACACGTTTAGACCCTATTGACCCTGCAGGACACCTCTATTGGAATCTTTGCTTTGTCATCCCCGACTTGATCGGGGATCCAGTTTCTTTGTTCCTGGATTCCCGCTTTCGCGGGAATGACAAATGGTGCCGATACACCTCGAATCTGCGAGTACGTTCCAGAACCGTTACAGACCCGGCGCCAAGGCGGCCTCATGGATCAACAAGAATCGTCTCTAAGCGACAAGGATCAACAGAGAGGCTCTGGAGATCGTCCTGCCGAGTACGCCGAGGCGATCAGAAAGTTATCATTTCGTTACAACTGGTTGATTTTCCTTGGGGCAGCGGCAATCGTTGTCCTGGTTTCTTTTTTTGGCACATTCCAGTATCTCGGAGAGCGCTCCCGAGCCCTTCAGGTAGTCAACCTCAGGTTGGTGGAGCGATCCCTTGCCCTTGAACAGCCCCTCAAACACACCGCAACGCAGATTTTCCGGATAGCCCAGTGGGCCCAAGAATACATTGGTACTCACGAATACCAACAGCGGATCCCCCGTTTAAGATTGCTGCTTGAGCAATACGCAAGACCTGATTACTTCGATCTGGAAAGACTCGAGCCCCCGTTCAACCGTCGTAACACGGGCAATCTCTTTGGTCTTGGAGTGCTCGACAATCGGGACAGGAGCCTTAATCGTGAACTGGACATGGCCTTGGATCTTTTCAGGGTCCAGTCCCTGTCCTTGGAAATGAATGCAAGCGTCAGCCGTTCATATTATCTCTCGGCACGGAATTTCATCAGCGTGTTTCCCTGGATGCCCACGGAAGAGTTGCTCAAGGCAGCGAACTCCGAAGGTCGGCTTTTCTTCGAAAATATGTATCTGACGGACGTGTGGTGCTCGGCCCTGCCCGGAGGCAACATGGGAAGGGAATCCACATGGACCGGGCCGCACAAGGACATCATTGGGGAAAGCCTGGTGACGACCTACAGCGTGCCGATCTACGATAATGGGCATTTCCTGGGGATGGTAGGGGGTGAGCTGGAGCCGGCGTTTATCAACAATGTGGTGCAATCCCTGGATGTGGGAGACGGCCAACTTGTCCTGGCCACGGAAAACGGCGAGGTCGTTGCGTCTACGCTGGTGGAAACCCAGACGCCCGTGCATCGCCGAACAATTGCAGAGGTCCTCCCAAAGCACGTGGCTGCTCTGATCCCTTCGCTAGCCCGCCCGCTCAATGAAGCTGCACTGAGGGAGAAAGGTATCTTTATCAGGAAGCTCGACAGCGCCCCGTGGTTTCTTATCTACGTGCTGCCCGAGACGGAGATAGCCCGGCAGGTGCTTCCCGGTTTCTCCATCATCCTGCTGGTCATCCTCAGCCTGGTTGCCTTCCTGGTCATAACCCAAGTCGCCATTCGAAAACATTTCGTCAGACCCGCCATTGCCATGGCTGAGTTCATCGAAGCTGAAACCATCGAAGGCTCTGCCCAGGTGCCCGAGGTGCCGTCGCAATGGGAGCCGTGGTTTCGGCGCATTGCGGCGACCCTGCGGCTCAAGGAAGTTGAGCGGCACTTGCGTTCCTTCATGGAGAGCGCCACTGGGTTTGTCGTCTATCAGTTGGGGGTCGATGCGCTCAATCCCAGCACCTCCCGGGTCCTCTTTGTCAGTCCGTCCATGCAAGACATCATGGGCGTGCCCGACCCGTACAAGTTTGAGCAGTGGTTTGAAAACGTTCATCCTTCTGATCAGGACCGTGTCTTGCAAAGCGCGAAGGATTCGTTTGCATACGGAACGCCGTTCGATGAAACCATGCAGACATTTCATCCCGGCCGTGGCGAATGGGTATGGATCCATGCCGCGGCAACGCCTTTGCACGACTCCAAGGGCCGGCTCGTTTATTTCAACGGCCTGATTATCGACATCACCGAACGAAAAAAGGTGGAGAAAGACCTCGAACGAGAACTGATCAAGTTCCGCGTGCTGTACGAAGTGGCAACAGCCATGACGAGTGAGCGCTCCCTGGAGGAGAACCTCGACCTCGTCATTAACAAGGTCAGGCTCCTGATGGGTACGGACTCTTCCTACATCGCATTGATGAGCGAGCAAGAGGGCTTCGTTGACATGCACACCTGTTCGGGAATCAACACAGATGCGTTCAAACAGATGAGGATACCGCTCGGTTCAGGCCTGGGAGGCCGGGTGGCCCAACAGAGACGAGGCATTATTGTCAGAGATTATTTCAAGGAAACCGACCCCAGACTTCATGACGTAGTGAGGGCTGAGGGCCTCATGTCAGGCATGGCCGTCCCCATTCAAGTAGGTTCCGAAACTCTGGGAGTGCTCTATGCCTTCAATCGGACCCCTACGATATTTACGGAGAATGATCTCGAAGCCCTGTCCCTGATAGGGAACCTCGCAGCCCTGGAAATCAGCCGCAGGAACTTTGAGAAACAAGTGCAGGCGGCTCGGGATCAATTGGAACTCAGGGTTGAGCAGCGCACCGCGGAACTCCTGGACACAAACACCAAACTCTCACGGGAAATCGCAGTAAGGATAGCTACCGAGGAGGCCCTCCAGCAGTCCGAGAACATGCTCCGGACCATATTCAATGTGTCACGGGACCCCATTATGATTCATACTGTCGATGGAACGCTCGTTGACGTCAATGATCGGATGCTTGAAGAATACGAGGTCACCAGGGACCAGGCCCTGACCTTCTCCATACAAGAAGATTACTCGTCCGAAGACAGCCCCATTGCTCTCTTGCCGGCGTTATGGGAACAGACCTTGCAAGGCAAAGACCAGTTTTTCGAATGGAAGGCCAGACGGCCCAATGACGAATCCGTGTTCCCTGTTGAGGTGTTCCTCACCAAGCTGCCCACCCGCTCGGGCGATTTGATACTGGCAAATATCCACAATCTGAGCGAGCGCAAGGAGCGGGAAGGGGAGTTGGAGTTCCAGAAGGCGTACGCAAACATGCTCTTTGACTACTCTCCCGATGCCATAGCCATTATGGATAGCGAAGATCGAGTGGAAAGGATCAACAAAGCGTTCTCCCAACTGTTCGGGTATTCCGAGGCCGAAGCCGTCGGCAGTCCCATAAACGATCTTGTTGCTCCTCCCGATCTCATTAACGAGGCCCGGCGGTTTAGCAGCTCAGTCATTCGGGGAGACCGGGTCGATGCGGACGTCGTGAGAAAACGGAAGGACGGCTCGTTCATCGACCTGTCCCTTGTGGGCGCATCGGTCATGCTGGGTGACGAGAGGAAGAATCTCTTTGCCATTTACCGGGACAATACCGAGCGCAAGCGGGCCCTGACGGCCCTGAAGGAGCGCGAGGAACTCTACCGCTCACTCGTGGAGGCCATACCGTACGGCATCATAGAGGCTGATGCAAGGGGATCGATCACCTTCGTGAATCGGGCGCTTACCGAGATGGTGGGGTATACTCAGCACGAGTTATCTCGCATGTCGGTCCTGGATATTCTAGCGTCCGACGAAGAGCGCAAGGAGTTCATCGCGTTCGGGAAAGCCCTGCTCAAGGTACAGCCTCCGCCGGGCACCTGGTACGGACAGGGCAAAACCAAGGAAGGCTCCATCATCGATGCCCAGGTGGACTGGAATTATCGACGAGGCGGGGACGGAGAAATAACCGGCTTCATCACCATCGTGACCGACGTCACCGTGCGCAAGAGGGCTGAACAGGCGCTGCGGGAGTCAGAAGAAAAATACCGACTTGTCGTGGAAAATGCTGCAGAAGGCATCGCCGTCATCCAGCATGGGTACTTGCGACTGGCGAACCCGAAGCTTCAGGACATCGCGGGCTATGCCGTGGCGAAACTTCAGGAAAAGCCAGTTGAGGAGTTCATCCATCCCGAAGACCGTGAGCGAGCCGAGCGGTTTCAGAAATCTCTTCTAAGAGGTCAGTCAGGCCTGGAAGCCATCGTCTGCCGTTTGCTCGCCAAGGACGGCGCCATCAGGTGGATCCAGGTGAAAGGGGTCGGAGTGGAGTGGGAAGGGAAGCCCGCAGGTCTTAATTTCATTACCGACATCACCGACGCCAAGAAGATGGAGGATGACCTCATCAAGGTGGAGAAGCTTGAATCCATCGGAGTCCTTGCAGGCGGAATAGCCCACGACTTCAACAATGTGCTCACCGCCATTCTCGGCAATATTTCCATGGCACGCCTGTCCGTGGAGAGAGACGGAGTATCTGCCAAACGGCTGGAAGAGGCGGAAAAGGCGTGCTACAGGGCCAGGGATCTCACCCAGCAGTTGTTGGCTTTTGCCAAAGGCGGTGCGCCGGTAAAAGAAACCCTGGATCTGGGGACTCTTATCAGGGAGGCCTGTCAACTCAGTCTCCGGGGAACATCCTGTCTGCTCGATCTGGACTTTCCCCAGGACTTGTGGGCAGTCCAGGGAGATCGAGGCCAGTTGATCCAGGTCATCACCAACCTTTGCATCAATGCGGTGCAGGCGATGCCCCGGGGTGGATCCCTTGACATATCAACAAGAAACATTGAGGTGAAGGACGGCGATCTCCTGCTGCTGGAGCCGGGGCGATATGTCGAAGTGGCGGTTCGGGACCAGGGCCACGGCATTGAACCCCAATACCTGACAAAGATTTTCGACCCGTATTTCACCACCAAGCCCAAAGGCAGCGG
>JAUPKT010000551.1 GCA_030837305.1 Thermodesulfobacteriota bacterium | reverse complement strand
CGCAACCGGACTTGGAATCTGAGCCCGTATATTTTGAGGTTTTGAAGTCTACCAAGCCGTAAACATCTCCCTCGGGGCTCGCTAAGAATCCATGTTTCTCAATTTTTCATCTCCCGTGAAGAACTAAATGGTAGCATGCTGGTCAGTATGATAACAGCATGACTTTGATACTGATAAAAATAAGGAGAAAGAAGTATGACAAGAGGCCTCTTTAGGTCTGGGTTGATCCTCGCTACGGCTATGGGTTTTTTCTGTTTGGTTTTGCTGACTCCTGGGATTACGAGTGCTCAGCCGCCCGTGGCACTTAAGCAGTTGGATGACGCTTTTGTACAAGTCGCACAAAAAGTGACCCCGTCTGTAGTCAACATTAGTTCGACCCGAAAGGACGAGGCTGCTTCAGGGATCCCCGAATCAGACCCTTTTTTCAAGAACCATCCTTTCAAGGAATTCTTCGGCGATGAGTGGATGAAGAAGTTTAGAAAGGGGCCCGGTCCCGGTGGTGGTGGCCCTCTGAGGCCGGCTGCCATGGGTTCGGGAGTAATCGTATCGGCTGACGGCTTAATACTTACGAATGCCCATGTGGTCAAAGATGCCCATGAAATAAAGGTCAATCTCTCCGATAAGAGTTCGTATGATGCAAAAGTCATAGGGACTGATACCGAGAGTGATATTGCGGTTATCAAGATCGATGCCAAGGGACTTCCTGCAGCACAATTTGGAGATTCCTCAAAAATGCGTGTCGGAGAAATCGTCCTTGCCGTCGGGAATCCATTTGGGCTGAATCGCACTGTGACATCCGGAATTGTTAGTGCAACGGGACGCACCAATATGGGGCTGATTGACTACGAAGATTTCATTCAAACCGATGCCGCCATCAACCCCGGTAACTCAGGTGGCCCGCTGGTCAACATTAGTGGAGACATCATCGGTATAAATACTGCGATAGCTTCACGGAGCGGAGGCTATCAGGGCGTGGGTTTTGCTATTCCGTCAAATTCAGCCAAACTCATTATGGATGACCTTATTCGGGACGGCAAGGTACGGCGCGGCCTGCTGGGTGTCAACATTCAAGATCTCAATGAGTCCCTTGCCAAATCCTTTGGTCGGGGCAAGTCCGACGGCGCCCTGGTCTCTCAAGTCATAGAGGGTAGTCCGGCAGAAAAAGCGGGCATCAAATCCGGAGACATCCTTGTCAAGTTCAATGGCGAGCCCATACAGGGAGCGGCTCATCTCAAAAACCTTGTCGGCAAAGAAAAGCCTGGAGCAACAACAAAGCTCTCGGTGTTTAGAGACAACAAGACCTTTGATGTGAGTGTCAGCATTGGGGAAAAGACGGCCAAAGCTGTTGGAAGTGCTCAACCCACGGCAGAAGCGACTACTTCAAACGAACTCGGCGTTGAGATCGAGCCTGTTCCCCAACCTGCGGCGGAAAAACTTGGTTTGAAAGAAGGTCAAGGCGTGCGCGTGAAAGATCTCGCGGGCGACGGAGCCGGTAGCAGAATGGGTTTGAGACCTGGTGACATCATCCTCGAGATGGATGGTGCGCCGGTTGGAGACTCGGAAGGATTTCGAAAAGCCCTCTCAAACGCGAAGAAGAATCAGGTGATTCGGTTGAAAGTTCAGCGAGGAGAACAGCGAATCTTTCTGGCGACTCCTCTTGGATAATCGAATAAGGTTGTGAGAAACTAAAACGTCCACAAGGCACGGATTACTCGTTATTGACTGCGGGTCGATACACATTGTCCTGAAATAAAGCATCCGTAACTTCGTTGACCAAGCAAAGGCGTCCAAATTGGACGCCTTTTTTGTGGGCTCTTGACAAAGGATCTGGATAGGTTTAAGAAATGCACGTCGTGCGGTAGGCTGAGAAAATAGCTGCCTATGTGGTTCATTCATTCACGAGAAACATCGGAGGTAGCGACAGTCATGACCTCCCGGCGTGTGAGCTATTCGAAATATCCTGCCGTGGAACACCGAATTTCATGCCAAAATTTATTTGCTTACCAATAATTCATTTGGGTTTCTGTTTCGCACTTCATGAAGGCCGGAGAGGTATCTCCGGTTGGGGCACATCCATTTGAGAAAGTAGGAGGGATGCTGGTACCTAATGGGAGGTTGTGTCAATAAAATGGAACCTTATCCTGTACTGGTAAAGGGGAATAGGGAGTCGGACAGGCCCTACAGAAGGGTAGACTGCGATCATTATGGAGACTGTCTCGATACAGCGCTGAAATGTCGTTGGTCGGACTTCTCATGCACCGAATGCTTAGCATATACCCGCACCAGGTTTATTGAGCAGGCTACCGGCCTGGATGACTATTGGTAAATCCAGAGTCATACCCACGTAGTACAGCACCGGATCACGAGTTTACCGATGATGTCTCACGACACGCAGCCAGGGAACATGGAGAGGCACGGTTTGACTCGGGGTAACCCATGGCAAGGACCGGTGTGCGAATATACAGTGATGGTCGATACAATTGTTGGTTCGCATGAAGAGAGGAGACTCTATGGCCACGGTTCCGAGAAATAGGGAAGGTTCCGTTGTTTATGACGAAGACAAACTCGGTTTTGGAAACATTTTTGCTGACCACATGTTGACCGTGCGCTATTCGAGCGACGAGGGCGGTTGGCAAGAGCCACAGATTGGCCCCGTGACGAGCTTGAATCTGCATCCTGCATCCATGGTTCTCCATTATGGTCAGCAGGT
>JAUPKT010000069.1 GCA_030837305.1 Thermodesulfobacteriota bacterium | reverse complement strand
GGCCGTTGTCCACCACGAATATCGTATTCCAAAAGCGACGCCTCCAGGGGATCGATGGAATCAAGGGGTTTGTCAGAATCGATTGTATCAAGCCGTAAGTCATATGCACCGTTTGATGTTCTCAAGACATCCAGGTCTCGTGTATCTTCGGAAACCGTCAGATCCGAAACCTCGCCCTCGCGCCGGATGCTTTGTTGCTCCCCGGATTTCAGCTCCAATTGCTCCGAATGAATTTCGGTAAAAGAAGGACCGGCCTCATCGTCCTCGTCATCATCGTCAAAATCGATCACTATGTCCTCGCCGTTCATCTCAACATGGAAAGGTTGGGTCGATTTCAAGAAGGACTCCAAAGCGGAAACAGCGGTTTGTTTCTCCAAAGGCTTGTTGAGGTATGTATCTGCGCCCAGCGACTGAAGTTGCGACAAGGTCGGTCCACCCGGGTCGCCACCTAGAATGATTATCGGGACATTCTTATATTCTTGGGAGTTTTTAACGGCTGTTACAATTTTGTGTGCAGCCTGCCAATTGGGCAGGTCCGTCAACAAGGGGTCCAGCACTATGGCTGACGGATTCTGGGTCTTGATTGCCTTCTTGAGATCTGCCGCTGTCTGAACATGAACGAACTGGACATGGCTGCTCGAAAAGAATTCGGTGAGCACACTGCTTGTCGTGCTATCCTTGTCGGCAACGATGATCCGGAAAGGCATCATATCCTCTCAATTTTCTTATAGAAATACAACACTTTCCCCATGAATGTCAAGGAGTTTAACCGAGCCTGCCAGAAGAGGCGGGGCTGAACAGGGAACTATTTCGAAAACCGATTGAATATATATTTAAAATAACTATATGGTATCGTGTGAAATAATTATGTCGTTATCTTGGAAGAGTTTCCAACAGGAACGGACCAGCGGGCAGTCAGTCTATGGGGTGAAAAGTGAGGATTCATGTCTGTTTACCCCCAATGGGCGAGAAAACCCACACACGAGATAGAGCTTTATTTTAAGTCGATAACATACGGTAATTCATAGGTTTTACTTGACAGAAATTATGTATTGAACTAATGAATCGGTTACTCCAAGAAAGGGGATGATGCAATGACTGAGGCAATTGCAGCCTCACTGCCCATTCAGGCAGTGGATGACCAGACTATCTGGATGATTATAATGGGAGCCGGGTGGGTCGTGAAGGGAGTGATGGTGCTTCTCCTGGTTTTCTCGGTTGTGTGTTGGGGGATAATATTCACAAAGGCTATTGTATTGTCCCGGGCCAAGAAGGACACGCAACTTTTTTTTGATGCGTTTCGGGAATCGCGCAAGTTCTCACTCTTATACGCGGAAGCAAAGCAATTTACGTATAGTCCCCTCGCGCATGTCTTCAAAGCAGGGTACGCGGAACTGACAAGGATATCGAGGGTTCAGACGCCCGGGCAGAAGAACGGCACCGATTCTTCTCAAGAGCCTGAGTATGAAAGAACGGGCATGGACAATGTGATCCGATCGTTGCAGCAGGCGGTGACTGCGGAAAGAACACGGCTCGAGCGCGGGGTCAATTTCCTTGCCACAACTGGATCTTCAGCTCCATTTATCGGTCTTTTCGGTACGGTTTGGGGCATTATGGAATCCTTCCGTAGAATTGGGGTCATGAAAAGCGTTTCCTTGTCCGTTGTGGCCCCGGGAATCGCGGAGGCCCTGATTGCAACCGCGGCAGGTCTCTTGGCCGCCATCCCGGCCGTAATTTTTTACAACTACTTTCTGAGTCGTATTAACACGATAGCAACCGAGATGGACAATTTCGCCTCCGAATTGGTGAACATCATTGAGCGAGTGTATTGGAAACGCAAGTAGAGTTGGCGGCGAGCGTAATGTTTCAAGAACGGCACAAATGACTCTGAAGGGATCTCGGTATGGCTTTTAGTATGAATCAATCGCAAAAGACGGCGATGTCTGAAATCAACGTCACCCCATTGGTCGACGTCATGCTCGTGCTGCTCATCATCTTCATGGTGACTGCGCCCATGATGCAAGAGGGTGTAACGGTTGAATTACCCCAGGCAAAAGGAACGCCCCTTGAGAAGGAACAGGAAAAAACGCCTCTCGTAATATCGGTATCCGACAACGGCAGTGTGTTCCTCAACGACGCACCCGTCCAGGAAGAAACCCTGCCGGATAAAATCATGGAGGCTACCAAAGAGAATCCTTCCCGGGAGGTATATTTGAGAGCCGACAAGTCGGTTCCTTACGGGACGGTGGTGAGGATCATGGCGGCTCTGAAAGGGGCAGGGATTGCCAATCTTGGCATGATAACCACTCCGAAACAGGATGGTTCCGGGACAAAATGAGTTTTCTCTCTCTCGAGCGTGTTGATGCCGCTTCACCGGGTATGCTCGCATTGTCGGTATCCGTTCACTTCGTGCTCTTTTTCGCCCTTTTTACACTTTCCTTGACTTCCGTGGGCCGGTCCATACCACAAGCGGAAGGTGTGAGCAAAGTGAGCCTGATAGAAGAGCCCGGATTGAGGCCCCCCGCCGAAGTCATGGCACGAGGCCCTGTGAAGATGCAGGAGAAAGAAGAAGTCATCGAAACGACGACCGCGGAGAGTGCTCCTGTAGCATCTGAAAGTCCTCGCGAAGTTTTGGAACACAGAATGTCCGACCTTACGACCAAAGAAATCATTCCTCTGGCAAAGAGGAAAAAGCAGCCCCAGAGAGTGGAATCCCCAAAACCGCAGCCCGTCAAGAAACCGGATCAGCAAACTGCTCAAAAGAAATCAGACTCAAAAGAGTTTCTGGAACAACGCTTAGCTGCCTTAAAACAAGACGTGGAGGCCAGGAGAAGCGAGCAGCAGTCCGCCGCTCAACAGCGTCAGCCATTCACAGGGACGGCCGGATCAGGAAACGGGAGACAAGGGGTCAATCAAGAGTTGCTCCGGTGGTTCCAGGACGTGAGAGGTCGGGTCAATTCCAATTGGTCGGTATTCGGAGATAACCGCACAGCAGAAAGGTTCGCAATTATCGGAGTCCGGCTATCAGACGATGGAAGACTCATTGACGCGACCGTGGACGAGACGTCGGGAGACCCTTTGTTTGACCGATCGGCCATGAGGGCCGTATTCCAGGCCTCTCCGTTTCCTCCTGTGCCGCCGGAGATCCGAGAGAGGATTCGACAGGCGGGCGGATTGGCTCTGCGATTTTCGCCGGTAGGCATGCAATAGAATCAGGCTGGTGTGACTAGACAGTGTGTATCCACATAAAACGTTTTATCAGATCAAGGTCCCGGCATATTTCACGATTTCTCGCTGTTCTCTCTCCTCCATTCACGCACCATGGGAAATCAGAGGTCCGGACTATGACCGGCCGTGGCATCCGTTGGTGGGCCTCCCTCTTGTCATTGGTAGCCATCATTGCATGGGAGTCCCCTTGCAGCTCCAAACTGGTCATAGACGTAGAGAATCCAAATCTCGACAAAATGCCCATCGCAATACCCGACTTTGTTTCGGACTCTTCCACACCCTTACACGGTCGGGATTTGGCAGCTATTCTGAAAAACGATCTTGCAATGACCGGATTGTTTCAGATCGTAGAATCGCAGAACTTCCCGATAATCACCGGCGGGGACCCGGATTTTGACCACTGGTCACGACTCGGCGTCCAGGCGTTGGCAGCGGCGAGCTTCCATATATCAGGCGATGAGCTTGTCTTGGAAGCCCGACTCTACGACGTCCCGCTGCGGCGTGTAGAGCTTGGAAAACGATTTAGGGGAAAAGCACAGGATCATCGGCGCATGATCCACCGATTCGGCGATTTGGTGATGGAACGCCTTACCAATGTGCTCGGTTGTTTTTCGTCGAGAATCGCCTTTGCCGGAGAGGCTCCTTCCCGAGAAATCTATTTTATGGACTTTGACGGTCATAATCTGACACAGGCAACGTCAAATCGTACCATAAATCTTTCCCCCGACTGGTCTCCCGATGGGCGCTCTCTCCTGTTTACGACCTATCTGCACAATAAACCCGACTTGTGGTTATGGGACATCTTTGCCAGACAGGGCCGTCCGGTATCGACGAAACCCGGCCTGAATGCTTCGGGCCGGTTCTCGCCGAACGGTCAGACTTTGGCTGCGTCCATGAGTTTTCAAGGAATACCTCAGATATATGAGCTAACTATTGAAGGTCATATAATAAAAAGATTGACTAGTGGCAGGGGAAATGATATTTCACCCACGTGGTCGCCGGACGGGTCGGCCATAGCATTCGTGTCCGACCAGGCTGGAAGCCCCCAAATATACGTAGTTGCGGTGAATGGCGGTCAGCCGCGAAGACTCACGTTTCAGAGCAATTACAATACCGATCCTGATTGGTCCCCCAGAGGGGATTGTATTGCATTCACTGCCAGGATCGACGGTCGTTTTCAGATATGCACCATGAAACTTGACGGAACAGATTTTCGCATCTTGACTGATACCGGATCAAATCAAGAGCCCGCATGGTCTCCTGATGGACGAATGATTGCTTTCAGCTCCAATCGAAAGGGTCAAAAGCTCATATACGTCATGGATGCTCATGGTCGGATACAAGTCCCGGTTTCAAGGATTCCGGGCAAGGCCCCAGCTTGGTCACGAAATTATCAATAGGATCGGTTCAGAGGTCGGGGCGAAAGGAGAAGAACTCCATGTCAGGGCGCTACGTGCTCCATGCAACCATAGTGTTCATTTTATTATTTGTCGTGCTTTCGGGTTGTTCGCGTAAAGTCGTGAAACCGGATGCCGCAGTCCAGGGGCCGGCAGTACCCTTTGGTGCCGGCCAAATTGCTGAGCAGGAGTTGCAGAGAATTCAGGCCGAACTCAAAGTGGTTTACTTTGAATTCGACCGGTTCAGCTTGACTCAGGAAGCTCAAGCAGCCCTCCAATATAATGCTGATCTCTTGCGTCGCGTTCCTCACATGAACGTCACGGCAGAGGGGCATTGTGACGAGCGAGGCACTGCGGAATATAACCTGGCATTGGGGGAACGAAGAGCCAGGTCGGTCATGGATTACCTCCTGAGTCTCGGAGTGGCCCCAAACAGGATCACCACCGTATCCTACGGTTCGGAATGTCCCGTGGACCCCGCGCATAATGAGCAGGCCTGGGCCAAGAACCGCCGCGTATTTCTCCGTGTTTCCGGATGAGTATAAACTGATGCGCCTCATTCAGCCTCAACATGGGTGTGATAGGGGGAAAAAACCAATCCTGTGGTTACCGTGCTTTCTCGTTGCGGTTTTGGTTTTCCCTTCAGGCTGTTTGACTCGACAGGGAGATCCAAGCCTGCCTTACGTGAAGCCGGCGAATTCCTATGGCGCCATGGAACCCGCCCCTGGATCTGCCCATTTGGCAGCCAGGATACTGGAGATGGAGCAAGAAGTTCAGAAACTCAGGGACCTTCTGGAAAGGCAACAGGCTGCAGGCGTCGGGGAATCCCAGTTGAAACACCTCCAAGAGCGTGTCGCTTTTATCGAGCGCCAGCTCGGTATTGAACCGAACGTTTCCCTCAATCCTCGAACGCCGTCTCCTCAGCCGGGGCAGTCGGCAGCAGGGCAGCCCCAAGGGACGCTCGATCAACCAAAGAATGAACGAGTAGCCTCCAGCGGAACTCAGTCAAGCCAACAACCTTTGGAACTGGTGAATCCCCCACAGAATCCCGAGGAGAAAGCCTACCGAGATGCCTACGCAGCCTATAAAAACGGGGATTTCGACCAGGCGGTGCGGCTCTTCGAGGCGTTTCTGGCAAAGTTTCCAAAAAGTGAACTGTCACAGAATGCCGTGTACTGGATGGGGGAAACCCGATTCGCCCAGGGCAGGTTCGATGAAGCGGTGCTTCAATTTGACCGCGTCATCAAGGAATTTCCAGGGTCCAAGAAAGAACTCAACAGCCTCCTTCGTCAGGCCCAAGCATTTGAAAAAATGGGAGACAATCGGTCAGCCCGCATTATCTTCCAGAAAATACTAACCGATCACCCGCATTCGGCTCAGGCCCGCATCGCAACCACTCGTCTGAAAAGTCTTCCCCAGACCAATTAATCTCGTGAGAGCATTTCTTTAGTCGGACGCTTCATGTTCGTATTGGTATGTCTGGAATCTGCCCCCAGGAGGAGGTCCCTGCTGGTCGTAGCCTTGAGGACCTTGGCCGTATCCATATCCTTGGGGAGGCCCTTGATACTGCTCTTGGGGATAGTATTGTCCCTGGGCAGGGGGTGCGGGCATTTGGTATGCCTGCTGAGGCATTTGTTGATACTGAGGCGGCATCTGCTGATATTGCTGTTGCCCTTGAGGCGGCATTTGCTGATATTGCTGTTGCATTTGAGGCGGAGCCTGCATCGCTTGTCCCTGGGGGTAGCCATATTGCTGCTGCCCTTGCGGTGGATAGTAGGTCACGCTGGGCTGCTGGTTCGCTTGCCCGGAGAACTGCTGCGGCATCTGCTGAAAGTTGCCCCCCTGATTGGGGTTTTGCGCAGGCATTCCTTGATTATTGCCGCTGTAATAGGGATTAAAATTGTATACCGGATTTCCGGTCCACCAGGCTCTCAAGTCCCCTACTACATTGTTGCCTATCGAGTCACTCATGGCTGAGCCGCCAAATAGGTAGTCTATGAAGCAATGGCCCGGAGTTATCAGCACTGGACAAAGAACCAACGTGATAAGTGCCGTAATCTTTTTCATGGGGATTTCCTCCACCTATGCAAGGTTTATAAACCTGTTCTTATAGTAATTATATTGTATTTTAGCACGTTGGTCAAGAAGTCCGATCATTGCGACCCAAGCGATCCTGACAGGACTCTCGGACAAAAATCAGTATCATACCCCACGTGCATGAGGGGACCAAATATACTTATGCACCTGAACCTGCAATCTCACATCCAGATTGTCTTCCAGAATCCATTGGGCAAGTTCTTGTGGGGCCAATTGACCATAGACCGGAGATATGAGGATAGTATTGGAAAATTTCACCAACTCTTTCATTATAACTCTTGCGGCCCACTCGTAATCCAATCTGTCACAAACAACAAACTTGATCTCGTCACCCGGCCTTATGAAATCCAAGTTTTCCCAACGGTTGGAATGGGATTCGCCGCTGGAGGGACACTTGATATCCATGATCCTTACTACGCCCTCGGGCAAAACCGATATGTCGAGGGAGCCATTTGTTTCAACGAGTACGAGGTAGCCCTCGCGGGACAACATTTCGGCCAATAAGGGAGTCTCCTCCTGAATAAGGGGCTCACCACCCGTTATTTCTACCAGACGAACGCCAAGTGTCTTCACTGTGTCTGCGATTCGGGACAAGTCAAGCTCGTATCCCTCAGATTTTGCGTACCCCGTATCACAGTAGGTGCAGTTCAGATTGCACCCACTGAGGCGTACGAAGACACACGGCAAACCTACGAAGGTGGACTCTCCTTGAATGCTCTTAAATATCTCGCATATCAGAAGACTCACACAGACCTCTCCTTTGAATTTCGACGTCTCTCCTACCTTCGCTGGATGTTGACCGTTGAGAGTGCAAATTGATCACTACTTTGTCTGAAAAATTTTGAAAAAAGAAAGCTAAATGCTAATATACAGCTTTAGAGAGAAATGTTAAACATACTGGTTGGATTGGACTGCGAGGTCTTTTCGATTCGCAACCACCCCTATGCGGTGTCGTTGCGATAAGTCGGGTCTCATGAGTTCACCAAACCTTTTAAGCAAAGACTTGTAGATGATCTTTCGCAAATTTGGAGGCGGAAGTTGGAGAAAATTTCGGTTCAATTCTTGCCGGACAATGTGACGGTTGAAGT
>JAUPKT010000550.1 GCA_030837305.1 Thermodesulfobacteriota bacterium | reverse complement strand
CTTGGCATTGAAGTTGCCATCGACGAAAAATACAATCTGCCCCTCCCGGACGCCACGCCTCTGATCGTAAAAGCCAAACAAATGGAATGCGACATCCTCTTTGCCAACGGATTTTTTGGTGATGGCGTGATGACTATGCGGGCCGCCAAAGCATTGCAGTATAACCCAAAAGCTATCGTGCAGGGCATAGGATCAGTGGTGCCGGAATGGCTCAAGGAACTCGGACCGGATGGTTACTATGTCTTCTCTGGGACCTCTCTTCATAACAAACTCAATTACCCCGGAAACGACAAGCTGAACGCTCATGTGAAGGAAAAATATGGGCTCCCCGGGTATCCTCTTTACTTCGGTTTTGGATATGCCTGGATGCAAACCCTTGCCCAGGGAGTTGAAGGAGCGAAAAGTCTCGATCAGACAAAGATTCGCGATTGGTTGAAATCAAATTCGGTCAACACGATCAATGGCCCAATGAAGTTCGACGAAAAAGGGCTTCCCAGTCCCATCAATTTCTGCACTCAGGTCATTGACGGACAGGTTCAGCTTATATGGCCCTTGGAAGTAAGAACGGCTCAACCCGTATACCCTAGGCCTCCTTGGAAATAACAGACCATAGGTTTGCCGGTGAATAGTATATCGGCAGAGCGTTTCAATGGCCATGGGTTTGAAGCTGATGGCCTGGGCCTCTGCCGATACAAAAGGTTTGCTGTAGCTTCAAGGCCGGCTTCGTCACTGGGAGTGCTGTGAAGACTATTCTCGTCATTCAATCCCTGATCAGTGGAATCATGATGGGATCAGTTTATGCTTTGCTGGGAGTGGGTTTTTCCCTCACCTGGGGAGTCATGAAAGTCATTAATATTGCCCATGCGGCGTTCGGCCTTCTTGGGGCATATCTTTCGTACATCCTGCTGAAATGGTGGGGCATCGATCCTATTCTGTCGCTCGCCATAACTGTTCCGTTATTGTTCCTTTCCGCATGTATCATCTATAGGACACTTATCCTACCGGTAACAAAGGCGAAAGAAATAATAGTAGCATCTATGATCGCCACATTCGGCATTGCCATCATTCTCGAAAACGCGATGCTTCTCCTGTGGGGGCCGCAACCAAGATTGCTCACGCCGTCTTACACGAACAAGGTTCTTATTTTGGGGCCCTTCTATTTCCAATATCCTCGATTGGCAGGCTTTGCCCTCTCTGTGGTCGGTGTTCTCGTCATTCAGGCATTTCTTAAGAAAACGTCCATCGGTAAGGCCGTCAGGGCAGCATGGCAGCAATCAGACGCAGCCCAACTCTGCGGGGTGAACTTGAAATTCATCAGTATGATAACCTTTGGCATTGCCGTGGCGTCTGCGGGGGCCGGGGGCGTTGGACTTGCTTTCCTCTATTCATTTGAGCCCCACGCGCACAACCTATGGCTTGTTTATCTTTTTCTAGTGGTCATTGTCGGAGGGGTTGGGAACGTAATGGGTACTGCCGCGGCAGGAATCATCGTGGGAATCATTACAGGATTGTCCATGGCATTTCTCCCCTACCAATGGGTTAATCTCCTCACCTTCGGTCTTCTCATGGTTCTTCTGGTTATTCGACCGCAAGGACTTTTCCAAAGCGAGGTCTGAAAAGTATGATCCTGAAAAAGGCACTTTCTGGCAGGAACGTCGCCGGAATGGCAATTCTGGTCGTACTTGTTGCTTTTCCTCTCCTGAGACCTCCGGTTTATTTTACGTCTTTTATCTTTACGGTCTTCATGTATGTTTCTTTGGCCGCCTCCTGGAATTACATCGGCGGATATGCAGGATATCTCTCTTTTGGACACGTTGCCTTTTTTGGCATCGGCGCATACACCACAGCCCTTGTGACAAAGGCTTTGAGCCTCTCTCCCATAGGCACCATTTTCTCTGCACTATTAGGAGGTGGTGTTGCATCGCTCATCGCCGTGATTATAGGTTTTCCCACCCTGAGACTCCGAGGTCCTTACTTTGCCGTCATCACAATGTGTTTTGCCTTTGTGGTCCAGCTGTTGGTTCAAAATCTCGACGTACTCGGTGGAGCTGATGGGCTCTGGATGAAGACCATGGATTTGCCCATCGAGATAAGTAGGGCCGTCATGTACGAGTTGATGCTGATATTGATGGTTGCAACTACCATAACAAGCATTCTTCTCGACAAGTCTAAATTTGGCATGGGGCTCAGAGCAATAAAAGAAGACGAAGACGTGGGCCAGACGATGGCCATCAACGCACCAGTGCTTAAGATTCAAGCATTCGCGTTGTCGGCGTTTTTCCCTGGGATTGCAGGGGGATTTTATGCCTACTACCTCACCTACATTCATCCTGACATAGTTTTTAATGTGAACATCTCTATCCTGATCGTTCTTATGGCTCTATTCGGCGGCGGAGGCACCTGGCTGGGACCCATTCTGGGGGCCACCATACTTACCATCGTCAACGAAGGCCTTTCGACGTTCATGAAAGCAGAAATCGCTCGAATCATTTACGGGTGCCTGTTTATTGTCGTCATTGTGTTCATGCCGAACGGCATGATGGAATTTTTTAGAAAAAAGGCAAAAAAAGTTGTGGAAACAGGGGAGTCGACCTGACTCGACTGGCAACGGACCTCTACTCTCGGCTGATTGAAACCAAGGAAAGATGCCTGGTCGGTTTGCCCGAATCGCGCAGCGCTCCATAGTGAGACACTCCTGAAAGGAGATACCGGTATGTCCCTCTGGACGATCACGCCGCTGGTGTACGGCACCATTGAAGTCAAGAAAGATCAGTTGACCACGGGCCTGGACGTCGGTCTACCCTTACGTGTGCCTTATCTCGGCTTTTACCTTACCGATGGTCCCAACAAGGTGTTGCTGGATACAGGCATCAATTCCAAGTACATCGTTGACGGGAAAGCGTGGGCCGGCAGCCCCGCCGAAGGTGGAGCAGACCATGTGCTCGCATCCCTCGACGCTATCGGGGTTAAGCCGGAACAGATTGACTGCGTATTGTACAGTCACCTCCATAATGACCATGCGGGGAACTGCCATCTCTTTCCCAAAGCAGCCCAAGTCTTTCAGGAGGCCGAATGGAAGGAACTCGTCGATCCGCTCCCTTCGATGCGCATCAGGGGGGATTTCGACCAGAGTCTCATTCCAGAACTGCTGGCCTTGGATTGCCAGCGACTCGTCGGCGATGTGGAAATTTTCGACGGGCTGAGGGTCATTTTGACCCCGGGGCACACGGCGGGGAGTCAATGTGTGCTGGTTTCAACCAAGGATGGAGTGTACAATCTGGCTGGAGACACAATCCACGTGCTTCCCATCGCTTTTCCCGAAATGACGGAGATGACGCTCATGGACGGTCGGACGCTGACAGTCACTCCGGCTCCGAGTCACTGGGGGCCGGCAGTGCCGTCAAGCCTGGTGTACGATCATTACGCATGGTTCCGCTCAATTTACCGGATCAAGTCCATGCTGAGGGAGAGGAGATTCCTTCTACCCGGTCACGAACCTTCGTTGGTTGGGAAGACATTCGGATAGATCGCCGAGGCCACACCACAAGTCTGTGAGCACCCCTTCGATTTTCAAGAAACCCGAAAGGGTGCTTTAAATAGGGCGCCCCGTGAAAGGGCCCATAAAAGGAGCACATTATGGATAAACTCATTATTACAGCTGCAATAACCGGAGCGGCCACCATACCCTCCCTTAGTCCCTATTTGCCCATGACACCCGAAGAAATTGCCAATTCAGCAATCGAAGCGGCTCAGGCCGGTGCAGCGATTGTTCACATACATGCCCGTCGGCCGGAGGACGGCTTTCCGTCTTCAAACCCTGACCATTTTCGCGAAATCCTCACCAAAATTAAGGCAAAAAGTAACGTGGTGATATGCGTCACCACAGGAGGCTCTGCCATGATGACCGTGGAAGAGCGTGCAGCAGTGGTACCCGCTTTCAAGCCGGAAATGTGTTCATTCAACATGGGCTCCATCAACTTCGCGCTGCACTCCGCATTACGATATCTAAAAGAGTTCAAATATCCGTGGGAAAAAGCCTATCTTGAAATGAGCAAGGATTTTGTTTTCAAAAATACTTTCAAAGATTTTGACTATCTTTGCGAGATTACACAGGCTAATCAAACAAAGCCCGAACTCGAAATCTATGACGTAGGTCATCTCTATAACCTGGACCACTTGGTGAGCGAAGGCAAGATGAAACCTCCTCTGCATCTACAATTCGTGATGGGCGTATTGGGCGCCATTCGAGGAACACCCGAAGACCTCACCTATCTGACTACAAAAGCACAAGTTCTTTTCGGCGCAGACAACTTCACGTGGTCGGTCATCGGAGTGGGTGCGGCAGAAATCAACCTTTCCACCATGGCCATACACATGGGCGGGCACGTACGCGTTGGGCTTGAGGACAACATTTATATCGGCAAGGGAAAACTCGCCAAGAGCAATGCCGAATTGGTGGAAAAAATAGTCAAGCTCGCTGGGATGCTTGGTCGCGAGGTAGCCAGTCCCAACGAGGCCCGAACGATTCTGGGACTCAAGGGACCGGATAAGGTAAATTTCTAGGGTCGTTTACCGCCGGAACCCTTGAAGATGGACGGAACTGCACGTTCGGCGGGGAAAAACTACTGAAAATTGGCCGATGGGGTAGCTGAATACTCGCACGTGATTTCGCTTGCAAACAATAACAGCTCGTATAGAATGATGGCTTCTTGTGTGGACTGCTCGGCCGGTCACTACAATCACTCCCTTATTGTTTGCTCACAAAAAATTGTGCGCTGATGGCGTCGGGGTTTACTCGCTTTAAT
>JAUPKT010000549.1 GCA_030837305.1 Thermodesulfobacteriota bacterium | reverse complement strand
GGCTGAAGTCGGTCCCAAGGGTTTGGCTGTTCGCCAATTAAAGCGGTACGCGAGCTGGGTTTAGAACGTCGTGAGACAGTTCGGTCCCTATCTTCCACGGGCGCAGGATATCTGAGAGGCTCTGTCCCTAGTACGAGAGGACCGGGATGGACGGACCCCTGGTGTTCCGGTTGTCGCGCCAGCGGCACAGCCGGGTAGCTACGTTCGGATCGGATAACCGCTGAAAGCATCTAAGCGGGAAGTCGACCTCAAGATGAGATATCCCTGGGCTTAGGCCCCTGAAGACCCCTCGAAGATGACGAGGTTGATAGGCCGGGTGTGGAAGTGCGGTAACGCATGGAGCTTACCGGTACTAATAGGTCGTGAGGCTTGATTCTCTTCAATTTTTTGTATCCTCGATCTCCTATTTGGTTGATATAGGTGCACGGTGTAACCCACCGTGCACCACAGCACTCATACATATTAGGCCTTCCCGGTGGCCATAGCGGAGGGGAAATACCTGTTCCCATTCCGAACACAGAAGTTAAGCCCTCCAGCGCTGATGGTACTGCGTGGGTGACTGCGTGGGAGAGTAAGTCGCCGCCGGGATTTACATACAAGCCCTCTTTTCTCTGGAAATGAGGGCTTTTTCTATGTCTCAACTTCTTAAGACCAAATGAACTGGGCACAATCCCAGTGCATACCACCCATGACCAGGCCCTTCACTTTTCGATCTTCTGCCGCCGTTGCACTCCGCGACCGTACGCTTCGAGAAGCGCTCGGGAGAGCCGTAGACACGGCCTTGGCCAAACGCCTGGACGCACTCAACGAATTAGCCGATGTGGAGGACCTCAGGGATCAGGCCCGATCCGTACGCCTTGAAGTCGTGAACAATCTGCAGACGTATCTTCAACGGTTTCGAACGAAAGCGCAGGCCGAGGGTGCCGTAGTTTACGAAGCCGAGACCCCCGAATCAGCATTGAGGCTGGTGACCGATATACTCCGTAAACGCGGCCTTACGCGGATTGTAAAAGCCAAGTCAATGGTCACTGAAGAAATCGATCTCAATGAGTATCTTCTGGGCGAGGGATTTTCTGTGGTGGAAACAGACTTAGGTGAATATATCGTGAGCCTTGCCGGAGAGAGGCCTTCACATCTAACTGCACCGGCCATCCACAAGACCCGGAGCCAGATAGGTCTCCTCTTTGAAGAGAAATTGGGAATACCGTACACTGACAACCCGGAGACGCTGACCGCCATTGCACGGGAGAAACTGAGAGGGGAATTTCTCGCTGCCCATGCGGGCATCACCGGCGTAAATTTTGCCCTGGCGGACACGGGGAGTATCGTGCTGTTCACCAACGAAGGGAATGGCCGCATGTGTTCGGTCCTCCCCAGGGTTCACATCGCGGTGATGTCGCCGGAGAAGGTGATTCCGAGTCTTCCCGATCTGGATGTTTTCATGAAACTCCTTCCACGATCGGCAACCGGTCAAGCCTTGACCACATATCTTTCAGTAATCACAGGACCAAGAGAAGATGAGGAACAGTCCGAACCGGATGAGCTGCACATTGTCATCGTTGACAATGGTCGGAGGCAGATTGCAGCAAGCGAGTATCATGAAATACTAACCTGCATCCGCTGCGGAGCATGCATGAATGTGTGCCCTGTGTATCGGTCAGTCGGCGGCCATGCCTACGGATCGACATATCCAGGGCCCATGGGCATCATTCTAAGCATTCTTCTTTTCGGAATGGAAAAGTACCATTCTCTTACAGACGCATGCACACTTTGTGGGGCATGCGATGAGGTGTGCCCGGTGCTCGTTCCCATTTCAACGTTGATTGCACGATTGCGCAGGGCAAGAAATTTAGCGGGTTTTGTGCCTTTCTCAGAAAGGATGGGCATGAAATCCATGGGGGCAGCTTTTCAATCGCCACGTTTGTACCGTTTGGCACAGCAGATTGTGGCTTCGCTGCATCCTCTGATGGGGCAGAAAACACAGTCCCCCAACTTGCTGGGCCGACTGCCGACACCCGGTAACCCCCCGTTCCATGGAAGATTCGGCAGATGAGAGAAGACCTTGTGAAATCCTTTGTCAAGAATGCGTCAGCCGCCGGAGTGCGGTGCTTCGAACCAGACTCGATAGAGGAATTTCACGCACTACTTCAAGAGATCATCGATGCGGAGAAACTCATCTTTTGTTCTGGTTTGACGCCACTGGAGCAATCGGTCGCAATTCCTTCCGGTAAGCAAACCCACGACCTCACTGAGGCTTCAGCGGCTGTTGAGGAGGTCAAATGGGGCATTGCCGAGAGCGGAACAATCGTTTGTGGCGGTTCAACGAGGAAGCATCTCCAGGCAAGTCTTCTCCCCGAACATCATATCGCTTTGTTGTTTGCAAACAACATACATGAGAATTTTCTGTCTCTCGTGAAAGCCTTCACCATCCTCCCCAGGAATCTCACCTTGATCACGGGACCAAGTAGAACCGCGGACATTGAAAAGACTTTGGTGCTGGGAATGCATGGGCCCAGAAGGGTGACCGTGTTTTTGCTGCCGGACCCGCCTTGAGTATCATTGCACCCCTATTTTAAAAATGGACAAGTCCTTGACCGAGCGGTTCACTTGTGTAACACTTGATCAGGAGGTGTGATCATGCCGACAAGTAATCCGAGAATCAACATTGTATGCGAAGAGCACCTGTATTATGAAATTTCCAGGATTGCAAAAGCCGAGAAGACATCTCTCTCGGC
>JAUPKT010000548.1 GCA_030837305.1 Thermodesulfobacteriota bacterium | reverse complement strand
CCGGCGTTCTATTCCTCTGATCATCACATGATGCAAGAGACCGGGTGTATCTAATCGAGCTATTCTGGGCATGCGCTCATCTATATCTTTAAATATGCTTTTCGACAAGTTGTTTTAATATTTACGGTCGTCCCCCAGTTTACAGTTTACACTGGAGGCCATACCGGTAAGAAATAACTATTGACAGAATCTTACTCTTCCTTTACGCTGAACGCACCAAAGATGGTCTCGTAAAAAGCCGTCACCCCGTTGAAAAACGGCGCCCAGGGGTTTTGTAAGCGCTTGAGAACACTGGATTCCGGCTTTCGCCGGAATGATGGAAAGAGAGCATTTTCGACTTTTTGCGAGACCATCAACAAAGGGATTTAAACGAAAGATGTCGTGTGGAGAAGAGCCGATGGAAGCCTGTTCATCAAAAGTTACATCAAAAGGTCAGGTTGTGATCCCCAAGGGGCTACGGGAGAAATATGCCATTGTTCCTGCTACGAGAATCCGGTGGGTTCCAATTGAGGAGGGCATTCTGATGGTGCCGGAATCTACTGATCCAATACGGGCTGCAAGGGGCATGTTGAGGGGATCGGGCATATTGAAGGCATACATAAAAGAAAAAAAACGCGAAAAGGAGCGGGAGGACAGGAAGCTTGGCAAAGGGATATGTGCTGGATAGCTTCGCTCTCATCGGCTATCTCGAAAATGAACCGTTTGCAGAGGAAATGGAAGGCGTTTTTCGTGATGCAGCCAGGGGTGAAACCCGTCTTTATTTGCACGCCATTCATTTGGGGGAAGTTTACTACATCACCTATCGTGAAAAGGGCAAGGATGTGGCAGACCTGGCCTATACAAGAATCAAGGGATTCCCCGTAAGCTTCGTTGACCGCATCCGTGAAGAGCTTCTGCTGACCGCATCAAGCCTGAAGGCGAGATTTCGGATTTCATATGCAGATTCGTTTGCCGCTGCCCTGGCCAAGATCAACAGGGTCCCCCTTCTGAGCGGTGATCCAGAGTTTGAATCACTTCAGGAGAATGGAGAACTGAATATGGCCTGGCTCAGATCTGCTCCACCTTTCATCGAAGAATGATACCCTTGGGTTTTCGAGCCAAAGAGCGAGAGGGCAGCACCTGATTTTCCTTGACTTTCTCATTGGTTATAATAGAATCTTTCCAATTTGCCATAGATCCCTAACCCATGAGCCATCATCCTTGTGCCTAACGCCTTGCGCCTTGCGCCACGAACTATGAGCCATCAGCCATGAGCCATATCCCCCCGGAGCACCCCCTCAAATACATCATACTCAGCTCCTGACAGGAGTTGTTTGTCCTGTTGGGAGGGAAAACCGTCAATCATAACTATTCAGAATTTTGGAAAGCAAAAACCGGAATCTGACACGGTTCCCTGCTGGTCTCATAGGCTAATCGTGTGATGGGTAACCAGACAGATCCGGGCATTGTCGAGAAAAAACGATTCACTCAAGCTCATCCGGAGGGCTTCAGACCATGCAAATGTCCTTTTCCATTATGTGGAAATAGACCTCAGTGGCCTTCACATCGCCATGAGTTTCACTCTATTTGCTTTATAAATTGAGTTGATATTGGCACAAGGCAAATTTGCCCGAAAAATCTATCAATATCAAATTATCAGGGCAAATCTACTTGCTAATCGATGGCCATCAAGACAGGAGGACTCGATATGAAGCGTGTACACCTCTGGTCGGTGAGGAAGAAGAACACCAACGGCACTTGGACGGCAGAGGACGTCCCAAGCGTTGACAATACCGATACAGAAAGCCTGCTGGAATCGCTGCTGGTCGATTCACCACGACTGCTCATGGAAGGTCTGACACTCATCGGGCGCCAGGTCCCGACAGAGGGCGGCCCTTTGGATCTCCTCGGCGTGGACCAAGATGGCCGACTGGTTGTCTTCGAACTGAAGCGAGGGACGCTCACCCGCGAGGCGGTCGCTCAGGTTCTTGACTACGCTTCCGACTTGGCTGCCATGGACACGGATCGCTTTGCCAAACTCATCGAGGATTCGTCAGGCAAGAATGGAGTCGAGAACATCCCCGACTTCGTTGATTGGTATTCGCAGACCTTCCCGAATCGTGATTCGTTCCTCGAAGAGACACCACGGATGGTTCTCGTCGGGCTTGGGGTGGATGCCCGCGCCCTCCGTATCGTGGACTTCCTGGCCAACACTGGTGTGGAGATCTCCCTGGTCACCTTCAACGCATTCAAGCGCGAAGATGCCATCCTTCTTGCCAGACAGGTGGAGTCCGTTGCGCCTACGAAGAAACCCGGAGAGACGACCTCTTCGCAGACGAAGGACGGCAACCTTCAGGCTCTCCGGGCGAACGCCGCTCAGCTTGGCGTTGGCGACTTCATTGAGGAGGTCGCTGATTTCGTTGAGAAACGTACTCCCGGCTACAGGTGGCCAGGTAAGACCAATTTTTCGTTCAGCCTCAATGGGCATACAGATCAAGGGAGGCCAACGCTTCGTGTCTACGTCAATGTGGCCCTGAACTCCGAAGCTCCGAAAACGGTGAGGATTCTGTTCCAGGAACGCGCTGTGGAGGCCCTCGGCGAGAATCTCGGCCATCTCACGGAATCGTTGAAGACGCGCTGTAAGACAAATAAATGGAACCAACTGGAAGTCACGGTATTCCCCGATGAATGGCCGAAGATGCAGGAAGCTCTCGATGCCGCCCTTCGACAGATGGTCGATGGCTGGAAGCGCAAAGCCACGGAGAAGACCGAAGAGCCGGGCCAACAAGACGCTGCACAGGACGGGGAATCCGCTGTCGCTCCTTCCCCGCCTGTGAGTTGACCGTTCGCGGTTCAGCATGTATCAGCGGCAAGTTGACATTTGGTTTAGGTGCTGCCATTTGATTTCTGACAAGCAAACACAAGCAGATCTGCATGTCTGGCATAAAATTGTAGTCTGAAGACTTGCGTTTTTATTCCATTTTTCAAAAGGGTCATTAAATGACTCCAACTTGGAGGTCTTTGTGAAAACACCAATTTGTATTTCCTTTCTTTGGCTCTTTCTGATTCCAACATTTTCTTCCGGAGCTAATTTCTGTGTAACTACCGGGACTGAATTGCAAACTGCCCTTACAACTGCGGCCAGCAACGGCGAGGATGATACCATTAAGATTGTGCAAGGAACCTATACCGGGAATTTCGTTTATGCTTTTTCAGAAGCGAACAACTTAACTGTGGAAGGCGGTTATACTTCTTCTTGTGCAACACGTGAGGTT